>JBCECW010000360.1:0-4897 GCA_039207785.1 Pseudomonas sp.
AAACCATCGTCGCCGGCATCGTCAACGGCCTGGGGGCGCTGATCAACTTCCTGTCTGCCAGCTCCAGCACCACCCCGCAAAATGCCCTCGGCTCGTTGCAGTCGCTGAACTCGGCCGGCGCGGCGGTATTCAACGCCAAGTACCCACAAGGCATTCCCACCAGCGCCTGTGGCGAAGGCGCCTATAGCGTCAATGGCGTGCGCTATTACTCGTGGGGCGGCACCAGCCCGCTGACCAACGCCCTGGACCCTAGCGACCTGCTGCTCGGCGCCTCGTCGCTGACCTTTGGCAAAACCGCCAACGACGGCCTGGTGGGCAAATGCAGTTCGCACCTGGGCCAGGTGATTCGCGACGACTACCGCATGAACCACCTCGACGAAGTGAACCAGACCTTTGGCCTCACCAGCCTGTTCGAGACCGACCCGGTCACGGTGTATCGCCAGCAAGCCAACCGCCTGAAAAACGCCGGCTTGTAAGTGGATGGCAGTGGCCGGGCCCGAATGGGCTCGGCTACTCCGGCTCCTGGTCAGAGGTTGAATAGATGAAAAAACTGCTGCTGTTATTGCCCGTTTCCTTTCTCGCCTGCGTAGCGGTAATGCTCTATCTGCAACCGCCGCAAGAGGCGCCGAAAGTGCCCTTGAGCAGCAAGCCAAGCCCCAGCAAGGCGCAGGCGCCCGCTGCGGCCCCGGCCGATCTGGTCAGCAGCCAACTGGCGCCCCTGCCCGCCACCCTCGCGCCGCTGCCGCCGTCATTCAAAGGCACGCAGGTGGATGGCAGCTTCCAGGTCGATGGCGCCGGCAACCTGATCATTACCGGCGAGATCCGCCATATCTTCGATTACTTCCTGGCTTCCTATGGCGAGGAATCCCTGCAAGACAGCGTCAAACGTCTGCGCGCCTACATCGCCAGCCAGTTGCCGCAACCGGCCCAGGAGCAGGCGCAAGCACTGCTTAGCCAATACATCGACTACAAACGCGAGCTGGTACTGCTGGAACGCGACCTGCCACAAATGGCCAACCTGGACGCCCTGCGCCAACGCGAAAGCGCGGTACAAGCCCTGCGCGCCCGGCTCTTCAGCACCGAGGCGCACCAGGCGTTCTTTGCCGGCGAAGAGGCGTACAACCAATTCACCCTGCAGCGTTTGGCGATCCAGCACGACGACAAACTCGACGCCGCCGCCAAAGGCGTGGCCATGGATCAGTTGCGCGCCAGCCTGCCCGAAGAGCTGCAGGAAAGCGTGCTGCCGCAACTGCAGAACGAGCTGCATAGCCAGACCGAACAGCTGCGCGCCCAGGGCGCCAGTGCCGAACAGGTGCGTGCGCTGCGCCAACAATTGGTCGGTGCCGAAGCCACCACCCGGCTCGAAGCGCTCGACCAGCAACGTGCCGGCTGGAAACAACGGATTGCCGCATTTGCCACGGCCAAAGCGCAGATCCAGAACCAGAAAGGCCTGAGTGACGACGATAAACAAACCGCCATCGCCCAGTTGGCCAATGAGCAGTTCAACGAAAACGAGCGGCTGCGCCTGGATGCGGCTTTGGAGTTATCGGCGAGTAATCCGTAAATGGTGCGCGGAGCGCACCCTACGGGACCGCGCTGAAGGCAATCGTCTCGTTTACGTTGAGCTCCGCGCACCAAAAAAAAGCCCAGCATCAATGCTGGGCTTTTTTTAACGCGGGGTTGGCTTAGCGGGCGATCTTGCCGTCCAGGGAGAACTTGCCAGCGCCTTCGATCAGCAAGGTGACGCTGATGGCGGCCAGGATCAGGGCGTACTCAAAGCCGTTGGTGGCCATAAAGAAGCCGTTGGCAATGTGTACGGTAAAGATCGCGACCAGCATGGCGACGATCAGCGAAGCCGCTGCCGGGCGCACCAGCAAGCCGATCACCAGCGCTACACCGCCGAAGAACTCGGCGCTACCGGCCAGCAATGCCATCAGGTAGCCGGGGGTGATGCCGATGCTTTCCATCCACTGGCCAGTGGCTTCGAGGCCGTAGCCACCGAACAGGCCGAAGAGTTTTTGCGAGCCGTGGGCGGCGAAGGTAAGACCGGTGATTACGCGCAGAAGGGTGATGCCCAGGCCAGCGCGGGTAGCGAGTACGGTGTTGATCAGTTTGCTCATGATGCGTTCCTTGTTGTGAGGTGATTGCGTGTTGGTGGGCGTAGTTTAAATAATCAATTCGATACGACTAGCGCTAATTTGCGCTAATACCTATCGAATTACTAGATATCAAATCTCGCTCACTTCTTTTTTGCCGCTACCTTGGCCTTGGGCACCAGTTGCTCGCGCTCGCGGTCGTAGGCCAGGTAGTACTTGTTCACCGCATTAACGTAGCTGACTACCCCCATTCCCACCTGCTCCATGGCAATTCGCTCCACCTGGAAGAACCACTGGTTGGGATTCAAGCCACGGCGCTTGGCCTCGGCGCGAAAGCCCTGCACCCGTTGCGGGCCCAGGTTGTAGGCGGCCAACACAAAGGCCATGCGCTCACGCTCATTGATCTGCGCGCTATTGAAAAAATTGCGGCGGATACGGGCTAGGTACTTGGCGCTGGCCTGCACATTGCCCTCCACGCCCTTTACATCACTCACTCCCACGCTGCGGGCAGCGGCCGGGGTGATCTGCATCAGGCCAGTGGCGCCGCCGGTGCCGCGCGCAGAGGGGTTCAGGGTGGATTCCTTGAAGGCCAGCGCGGCCAGCGCCAGCCAGTCGATATCCTGTTCATCAGCAAAGCGCTGCAGCACCGGCCGCACTTTTTCCAGGCGCTGGCGATCACCGCGGGCCAGTGGGTAATGCACCTTGTACAGGCGCCGGTAAATCCGCTGGAACGCTACGTCCTGGTCGGTAGGGCTTTTATAGCCGCTGAGAAAACGGTCGATGGCGGCACGCAACATCGGCGCATCCGGGCGCACAAACCAGTTGATATCGCCGCCCTCGCTCAGCACCAGTTGCCGCTCGATACGCAGCTTGGGCATCACCTTCAGCCAGCGTTCGGCAATCGGTAACTCTACGGCGGTGTAGGGGAAAATGCCGGCCTCGACCATTTCCAGCACATCTTCCACGGCCAACGAAGGGTCGACCCACTCGATGCTGATGGGCGCCATCTTGCGCAGGGCCAGGCGTTGATTGATTTCCTCGAGAGCCTCGGCGGCGGCACTGCCAGCCGGCAACGCCAGGCTGCGCCCGGTGAGTTGCTCGATACGTTGGTAACGCTTGTTGCCCTGTTTGCCCACTACCACCAGGGGCACATGGGCGCGGATGGCCATGCTCGGGCTGACGTCCTGGCCGCTGCGGGCATTGAGCAGCTCGCCGGGCACCACCAGGTCGCCCTCGCCACGTTGCAAGGCGCCGAGCAATTGATCCTTGGCTTTGGGGATGATTTTCAGGGTTAGCGGGCGGCCGTCATGGGCATTGCGATTGAGGTACTGCTCGAAGGCTTTCAGACGGTGGTATTCCACGCCGATGGCCTCGCCTTTTACTTCGCCCGAGCTATTGCGGCTCTGGTTGACCAGCACCCGCAGCACCCCGCTGCTGCGAATCTTGCCCAGGTCACGCACCTGGCTCGGGTGCTGCCAACCTTCCTGTGGCCCGGCCAGGCGCGCAGCCGCCGGCAACGGCAGCAACACCAGGCACACAACCAGCCACAACACTCGCGACATTTATTCTCCAGGCGCCGCGCCAGAGGGGCTGGCAGCGGTCGCACGTACAGTTGGGTCGCCTCCGGAAGGCGGGGCGATCGCCTCAGAGTGGCAGGCACCGGGACTAGTTCCCTGGCGCAAAAAAGGGCGCGGAGGTTCGCACAGCTGGCCTACGGATGCCAGCCAAAGTCTGCAACTGCATTAACAGATGTCTATAACCATCTGTTTTTAATGACTTTATAACTACAGAAAGAGAGATGCTAAGCTGCACCGCTTCGCAGTGAGGTAGCACCATGCAACTCATCGACATTGGCGTCAATCTGACCCACGACAGCTTTGCCCAGAACTATGAAGCAGTGCTCGCCCGCGCCTATGAAGCCGGCGTATGCCAGCTGTTGCTGACTGGCACCAGCCTGGAGGGCAGCGAAAAGGCCCTGGAGCTAAGCCGCAAAGCCGATGAGCACGGCAACCGCCTGTTCAGCACCGCCGGGGTTCACCCCCACGATGCCAGCAGCTGGACCAGCGCCAGCGCGGCGCAACTGCGCGGGTTACTACAGGAAAACAGCGTGCGGGCCGTGGGTGAATGCGGGCTGGATTTCAACCGCGACTTTTCCCCGCGCCCGCAGCAGGAAAAAGCCTTGGAAGAACAGCTGGCCCTGGCCGTTGAGCTGCAAATGCCGGTGTTCCTCCATGAACGCGATGCCAACCAGCGCTTGCTGGAGATCCTGCGCGACTATCGCGACCGCCTGCCGGCCGCCGTGGTGCACTGCTTTACCGGGGAAAAACGCGCGCTGTTCAGCTACCTCGACCTGGACCTACATATCGGCATTACTGGCTGGATCTGCGACGAACGCCGCGGCACCCACCTGCACCCACTGGTCAAGGAAATCCCCGTCGGCCGCCTGATGCTGGAAAGCGACGCGCCCTACCTGCTGCCGCGCACCCTGCGGCCCAAGCCGAAAAACGGCCGCAATGAACCGGCGTATTTGCCCGAAGTACTTAACGAAGTGGCCCGCCACCGCCAGGAAAGCCCCGAGGAACTCGCCGCGTATACCACCGCGTGTGCGCGGGCCTTTTTTGGTTTGCCGGTGGTTTAACCAGCAGCACCTCGACCAGCAACGGGCACGCCATCACTCAGCCCGCCACTGGCACCGCCCGCACTTCAATCTGCAGCCCAAGGCTATTACGCAGCGCATTAAAGATAGCGGCCAGGTTGTCCATATTCGGGTTGCCGGTGGGCGACAGCATGCGGTGCAGGCT
>JBCECW010000361.1:0-4897 GCA_039207785.1 Pseudomonas sp.
TAAGTAGTGCTGTGGGTGGCCGACGCTGACCCTCCCACCGCTCCGTTGCCGGAGCTGAAACGCAAAAAACGCCGCATTCCTCCGGGCCCAGGGCTCAGGGAATAGCGACGTCTTTGTCGGGGTGGGGCAACCGCCGTTGGCTACCTGTGACGGTGTATGAGCAGGTTGTGTGCCAAGTTGGTTGGCGGGCTCTGGATCGGGGTTTTCAGCGTTTTGGTTGTTTGGATGTGCTGCGTTATGGCGCACCAATGCGATTATCGGGGCATCGCTTGGTGCGCGGAGCGCACCCTACGGGGGCGGCGTATACGAGGTGTTGGCGTTCGCCGCGATGCCGTAGGGTGCGCGTAAACGAGGTTTTGGCGTTCGCCGCGATGCCGTACGGGGCGCGTAAACGAGGTATTGGCGTTTGCCGCGCTGCCGTAGGGTGCGCTTCGCGCACCGGGTTTACGGATTAAGCATCTCGCTCATGGCAATGATCTGCTCGGCCACCTGGATCAGCTTCTGCTGCCGGCTCATGGCCTGGCGCCGCATCAGGGTATAGGCCTCTTCTTCGTTGCAGTCTTTCATTTTCATCAGCAGGCCCTTGGCCAACTCCACCCGCTTGCGCTCGGCCAGTTGCTGGTCGCGGGCATGCAATTGGGCACGCAGGGTCTGGTCGCTTTCAAAGCGCGCCATGGCCACGTCCATGATCGGCTGCAGCCTCGCCGCATGGATGCCTTCGACGATATAGGCACTGACCCCGGACTTGATCGCCTGGCGCATTACGCCGGGGTCGTGTTCATCGGTAAACATCACAATCGGCCGCGGCTGGTCGCGGGTCACCAGCACCACTTGTTCCATCACATCGCGGCTGGGGGAGTCGGTGTCGATCAGCACCACATCCGGGCGTACGGCCTCGACGCGGGCGGGCAGGTCGATGGTCAGGCCGGATTCGTCGATCACTTCAAAGCCGGCCTCGCTCAGCGCGGCACGCAGGCGGCCAACCTTTTTCGAGGTGTCATTGATCAGCAGGATTCGCAGCATAAGGGCAGGCTCCTGTCAGCGATCGGCAAGGGCATGCAGGGCAAAGCTGCGCGCATAGCCGGCGGGATCACTGCCGTCCCACACGCTGCCATCGAGCAATCGGCTGCTGCGTAGCGGCGTGCTAGGCACCTGGATATCCAGCGCAGTGGCAGCGGCGCTGTACAGCTCGAGCTGCTGCACCTGCTGGGCAACGGCCAGGTAATCCGGCTCCTCGCGCAGCAAGCCCCAGCGGCGGAACTGGGTGATAAACCACATGCCATCGCTCAGATACGGGTAGTTGGCCGCGCCGCGGTTATGGAAGCGCAGGGCATGGCTGTCGTGCCACTGGTTGCCCAGGCCGTCGCTGTAATCGCCCAGCAGGCGCGGTTCGATACTGGCCAGCGGCGCGTCGAGGTAGTCGGCACTGCTGAGTAACTGCGCGGTACTGCGGCGGTTTTCGCGGCTTTCCTCGATAAAACGGCTGGCCTCCAGCACGGCCATCACCAGGGCGCGGGCGGTATTGGGGTTTTGCTCGACAAATTCGCGGGTGCAGGCCAGCACTTTTTCCGGGTGGTCCGGCCAGATGCTCTGGCTGGTAGCCAGGGTAAAGCCTTGGCCATGCTCCACGGCATTGGCGCACCACGGCTCGCCCACGCAAAAGCCGTCGATACGCCCGGCCTGCAGATGAGCCAGCATTTGCGGCGGTGGCACCACCACGCTATTGACGTCGCGCAGCGGGTGGATGCCTTGGCTGGCCAGCCAGTAATACAGCCACATGGCATGGGTGCCGGTGGGGAAGGTTTGCGCAAAGGTCAGTTTTGTTCCGCTTTGGTGCGCGCGCTGTTGCAGTGCACTGGCGCTGGTCACGCCGGCGTCCTTGAGCGGTTGCGACAGATTGATGCTCTGGCCGTTCTGGTTCAGCCCCATCAGCACCGCCATATCGGTGGCAGCCGCGCCGCTGATACCCAGCTGGATGGCGTAGATCATGCCGTACAGGCTATGGGCGGCATCCAGCTCGCCGCTTAGCAGCTTGTCGTTGATCCCGGCCCAGGAGGCCTGGCGTTTCAGGTTAAGGGTCAAGCCATAGGGCTGGGCAAAGCCCTGGGTGGCGGCCACCACCACCGAGGCGCAGTCGCTCAGGGGCATATAGCCGATATTCAGTACGTTTTTTTCCGGGGCATCGCTACCCGCCACCCAGGCCAACGAGTGCATCAGCAGGCCATCGCTCATAGGGTTGTTCCCAAACCTGAACCATAAAAAAGGCGCCGTGCCAGCGGCCTGGTAACCAGCCGGTGGAGCACGACGCCATTGTCAGTGCGGGCTGCCAAGAGTTGATTGAGCAGCCTTTGTGGGAATAGGGAGCAATTGGTGTGCCGGTTTTTTGTAGACCGTTGATCCCGTAGGGTGCGCTCCGCGCACCAAGCGATTTCGGCGTAAACACCGTGGTGCGCGAAGCGCACCCTACGGGACCGTGGTTTTCCTTAGAACGCCCAGTTCAATGCGACTTGCCCGCCATGGTTCTGGCTATCGCTGGAGCTCTGCCCGGCGTAGCTCACGCCTAGGGTCACATCCTTGGCCAGCTGGGTGCTCAAGCCCGCTTCATACACCAGCACATCTCGGGCGATAGGCGCGCCATCGACGCTAAAGTTCTCGCCAGTGGCAAAGCGGTTTTTGCTGCTCGGGGTTACATCGCCATCGGCATGGCGCAGGCCTACCGAACCAGTCAGTTGCACCGCGCGGTCACCAACGGTAAAGCCATGACGCAACCGCGAACCCAGGGTGGTGAACGCGGTAAAGGTACTGGTGCTTTTGCCTTCCAGCTGCGCAGCGCTATCGCCTTTTTCCTTGAAACCATCGCGCTGCACATTTACGCCGGCCAGGTTGATAAAGGGCTCCACTGCCACCTTGCCCAGCTGCGCGGCATAACCCAGTTCGGCAAAGCCTTGCAGGCCGGTGGCGTTATAGCTGCTCTTTTCCTTGCTGCTGTAGCTGCCAAAGGCGATATCCCGTTTGCTGTCCAGGCGGTTGGTGCTCAGGCCGGCGCCGAGCTTGAGTTGCAGCTTGTCGAAGTGGGTGCCGGCGTAGGCACCGAGGTGATAGCTGTTGATCTTGATATCGCTGCCTTGGGTATCGGCTTTGTTATTGCTGTAGCCGCCCAGTACGCCGAGGTTCCAGTCGCTATCGGCCAGCTTGCGGTCGTAGCCCACCAGGGTGCTGGTGCGGCTGTTGCTCAGGCTGTCGCTATTGGATGTGCCATCAACCTGCCGGCTGGCACCGCTGGCTTGGGTCCATAGGCCGCCTTCGCCTTTGTACAGACGCTCGGCCATGGTGCGGCGGACAAACTCGCTGTCTTCGGTGACCACGCCCAGGGCGCTGGCATGGGCTTCGCCGGAGAGTTGGTCGTAGGCGTGGCGGGCAGTGTTGGCATCCAGCACGGTCAGGGCATTGGAGAGGGCCGCGATATTGGCGCTGGTTACCGCGCGGGATGTGGCGCGCTGGTTTTTGCTGGTGGCGATATCGGTGAACGAGGTGGCGTTGCGGGTTAGCAGCAGGTCGATTTTGCTGGGGTCGGTGTAGTCGAGCGAACTATCGAGAAACGCCAGGTTATCGGCGATCTGGTCGAACTTGCCGGTAATGGCGCCGGTGGTGGTGAGCAGGGTGTAGCGGCTGCCGTTGGCGTAATCACCAGGGGCGGCAATGATATTGACCTTGCCGCCGTTAATGGTGACCGCACCGGTGCCGCCGCTGACCTGGATAAGGTCGCTTTTGCCGGTGTTGTCGATCTCCATATCAAGTTGCGAACCGGCCTCGAAGGTCAGGCTGTTATTGATTTTAAGGGTGCCGATGGAGTTGCCGGGGGCCAGGCGGCCGCCTTGTTTAACGATGGTGGCGCCGGCGGTGCCGGTGCCGCCAACAGTGCCGCCATCATTAATGGTAAGTGCGGAGTTGCGGAGGTCGCCGTTAATAGTAAGAAGGCCGCCGTTGGCTTGGGTGGTGCCGGTCATGCCGGTACCATTGCCGTTAAAGACGAACTGAGCATCTCCAAGTTTAATTAGATTTAATTTACCTGTTCCGCCGCCGTCAGTAAGGGTGCCGCCAAATACAGAATCATTTGATTCTCTGGAGTCTATGCTAAGCGTGCTGTCGGAGCTCGCAGTATTTTGGACGGTTCCCGTCCCACTTAGCGCGCCTATCAAAGAACTTTGGCCATTAAGATTAAATTTGTTAGAGGGGTTGCTTTGTACTGAAACTTTATTACTTGAAAAGCCAAAGCCCTGGAGATTTATGCTGGCTGATCCGCCGAGGAAAACTGTACCACTGACAAGTGCGTTCTCAGCCTTAATGTTCAAAGAGGAGGTGCCTTGTATGAAGTAGAACCGTTCGTTGTCCAAAGCGCCTGCTGCTAAAGCATTCAGTTGGTTATTGCCATCCATTCTGATGGATATATCTTTTTTAATAGAGTCAGTGATGTCGGCGTTAAAAACATCATTCCCGTTGAACGTTGTGAATTCAGTAATTTGACCATCAATACTTGCGGTATGGTCTGCCGCAATAGCCTGTCCAGCAATAATCTGGGCAATAAAAATACCAACCAAGGAAAGTTTAAATTTCGGCATATCAAATTCCACGAATATTTAATTAAATAAAGCGACAGCTGCTTTAATAGTGCTCATGAAATTAACGAGCAGACAGCGCCGCGTGAAAAATTACAGGCGCGGAAGGTAATAAGTGGGTGGTGAAAATGTCTAGCTGAAAGAAATTTCCTACTTGTATATAGGAAGGTATTTTTTGCAGGGTTATAGATGCAGAAAAATCCGCTACGCTTTTGTTATTAAAAGCGCCGAATTAAATGGGGTTGATTAACCCAGAACTAACACGAAATTAAACCTCGCCG
>JBCECW010000362.1:0-4872 GCA_039207785.1 Pseudomonas sp.
CCTCAACTCGCAGATTGGCGGCGCGCGCCCTTACAGCGGCTCCACCGACTTCAGCGATGCGGTAACCAAGGTAATCAGCGCCTATACGCCGATCAGCGGTTACAACAACCAGGTGTTCTTTATCAGTGACGGCAACCCCAACGAAAACACCGGGCCTGGCGGCAGCTCGCTGACCACCGCGGTGTCGACGGCGTGGACCAACTTCGTCACCACCAACCACATCAATATCACCACCATCGGCGTGGGCGATGGCATCGACACCACCCACCTGCAACAGGTGGATGTCGATGGCTCGGGCTCGCCGATCCTGGTGGCCAACTTTGGCAGCCTGGTCAGCACCCTGGTGGCCCAGGTCACCGGCGGGCTGATCAGCGGCAATGTGCTGCTGGGCAACAATGGCGTGGTCGGCGGCGGCGATGACGACAGCTACGGCGCCGATGGCCCGGGGCATATCCAGTCGATCCAGATCAATGGCGTGACCTACGTCTGGGACGGCGTCAACACCATCGACCCGAGCAATAGCACCACCAATATCAGCGGTAACTCGCTGAGCAATATCGTCACGGCCGAAGGCGGCAAGCTGAGCTTCAACTTCAGCACCGGCGCCTGGAGCTATACCGCGCCGACCACGGTGGTGGGCGACAAGGTCGAGACCTTCCAGTACAGCATCATCGACCATGATGGCGACCCTTCCACCGCCACCCTGACGGTGTATGTCGAAGACGCGGCGCCGGTGGTGGCGCGTGTCGATGAAGATGAGCTGCCTGGCGGGATCAGCGATGGCGATGCCTTTGGCACCGTGGCCACCGGCAATGTCGGCGACCTGGTGTTTGGCCCGGGCACCGCGCAATTCAGCCTGAGCAGCAACACCGCAGGCTTGCCGGCTGCCACCTCCCATGGCACTGCACTGGTCTACAGCGTGTCGGGCAATACCCTGACCGCCACGGCGGGCGCGGGTGGCGCCCAGGTGTTTACCCTGCAGCTGCAAAGCAACGGCAACTACACCTTTACCCTCAAAGGCCCGCTCGACCATCCGCTGGGCAATGGCGACGACAATGAAGTGCTGACCCTCAACCTGGCCAGCATTCTCAAAGCCGTGGACGGCAGCAATAACCCGATGACCCTGGCGGGCGGCTTCCTCGTGCAGATCGAGGATGACGTGCCAAGCGTGGCGCTGAGCAACAGTGCCACCCCAGCCCTGGTGGTGGACGAAAGCAACCTGACGGCCAACACCTCGGTCAGCTTTGCCGGCAACTTCAGCAGCAGCTATGGCGCCGATGGTGCCGGCACCACCGGCTACAGCCTGAAAGTCAGCGCCGACGGTGCCAACAGCGGCCTGAAAGACACTGCCAGCGGCAGCAATATCCTGCTCTACCAGGACGGCAACAATATTGTCGGCAAGGTGGGTGGTTCGGGTGGGGCCATTGCCTTTAACGTCACGGTCAATACCAGCACCGGTGTGGTCACCCTCGACCAGGTGCGTGCCGTGCTGCACAGCCCGGACAGTGGGCCGAACCAGCCGGCCAACCTTGCTTCGGCAGACTTGGTGCAACTGGTGGCCACCGTCAAGGACTACGACGGCGACTCGGCCAGCACCACGCTGAACCTGGGCAAATCCATCACCTTCCTCGACGATGCGCCTTCGGCGGCCAACATCACCCAGAACGGCCAGGCCAGCACCGCGCTGAACACCAACCTGATGATCGTGCTGGATAACTCCGGGAGCATGGGCGACGGCTCGGGCGTGGGCAATATGAGCCGCATGGACGTGGCCAAAAACGCACTGCTGGAACTGTTCGAGCAGTACGACTCGCTGGGCGATGTGAAAGTCAGCGTGGTGTCGTTTTCCACCAACGCCTCGATCCAGAAAGTGTGGGTCAGCATCGCCGACGCCAAAGCCGCGATCCTGGCGCTGCAACCCACCGATAGCACCAACTACGACGACGCCCTGATCAAAGCCATGAGCGCCTACGCCCAGACTGGCAGCAGTGGCGGCAAACTGGTCAGCGGTAATGTGCAGAACGTGGCGTACTTCCTCTCCGACGGCGAACCTAACGTGCCGAGCGGCAGTGTGGGTATTTCCAGTAGCGAAGAGCTAGCGTGGACCAACTTCCTCACCGCCAACAACGTGCGGGCCTACGCCTTGGGCATGGGCACCGGCGTTAGCGTGACGGAGTTGAACCCCATCGCCTACAACGGCACCACCAGTACCAATACCAATGGCCAGGTGGTGAGTGACCTCAACAACCTGACCCAGGTACTGGTCAGCACCGCCCAGGCCTCGCCGCTAAACGGCAACCTGACCACCGGTGGCAGTTTCGGTGCCGATGGCGGGTATGTACGGTCGTTGTCGGTGGACGGCAAAACCTACACCTACGACAAAACCACCAACAGCGTGACGGCAAGCTCCGGCGCCAGCTTCACCTATAGCTCGGGCATCCTGACGTTCGGCCTGAGTGCCGGCGGTAGCCTGGCGGTGAACGTGGCCACGGGTGCCTACTCGTATACCCCACCAAGCGTGGTCAGCACGGCGATTGCGGCGAGCATCCTGTTCACCCTGATCGACCTCGATGGCGACACCGCCAACGCGGCACTGAATATCGCCATCAGTGCCGGCCAGGCGCCGATGGTGATCCGTGATGACCTGGTGCTGACCAATGCCGATGCGCAGTCCGGCGTCGACCATATCAGCATCCCGGCATGGGCCCTGCTGGCCAACGACACTGGGCCAAGCCATAACCTGCTGTCGATCATCGCCTCCGGCAATGCGGTGGACGGTAGCGTCACCCACAGCGCCACGGCGCCGATCTTCAACGAGGAAAGCAACAACGCCAAAGACGGTGGCAGCTTTACCTACACCGCGTCCATCGACGGCAGCACTGCGCTGGATACCGCAGTGGTGACCATCGACCGCAGTGCAGAGGGCAGCGACACCATCAATGGCACCTTCCGCAATGAGATCCTGCTGGGCACTGACGTCAAAGACACCCTCAACGGTGGTGACGGCGACTATTTCCTGCTGGGGCTGGGTGGCAACGACGTGCTCAATGGCGGCTATGGCAACGACATCCTGGTGGGCGGCCTGGGCTACGATACGTTGAACGGCGGCGCCGGGGTGGATACCGCCAGCTACCACGATGCACCGTCGGCGGTGAACGCCAACCTGGCTACCGGTGTGGCCACCGGCGGGGCCGGTAACGACACCTTCAGCAGCATCGAAAACCTGATCGGGTCGGACTACAACGACACCCTGACCGGCGACGGCAACAGCAACTACCTGCATGGCGGTGCCGGCAACGACACCATCATCGGTGGCGGCGGTGCTGACTTTATCGTGGGCGGGCTAGGCGCTGACACCCTGACCGGCGGTACCGGCAAAGACACCTTTATCTGGGAGAAAGGCGGGCTGGGTGGCGGTACCGACACCATTACCGACTTTGTTGTCGACCATGCCACCGGGGGTGCCAATCCCAATGCCGATGTGCTGGACCTGTCGCAGTTGTTGTCTGGCGTCAGCCAAGTAGGGTCCTCGCTGGATGACTATCTGAGCTTTAGCTTTGGCGCTAGCACCACACTGCATATCGCCACCACGGCGGGCGGGGCGCCACAACAGGACGTGACCTTGACCGGGGTAAACCTGGCCTCCATCTACGGCAGTACCGATGCGGCGACGGTAATCAACGGCATGATCAGTGACCATGCGTTGAAGACCGATACCGTTTAACAACCGGTTGTCCCTTTCGAGCCCGCCTTTATGGCGGGCTTTTTTTGCCCGTATTCCCTGTTTCTGTAGGAGCCAGCTTGCTGGCGAACCCTGGAAAAGGCATTCGAGAAATTCGCTTGCAGGATTCGCCAGCAAGCTGGCTCCTACGAATGGGGTAGAGCAACAGCCCCTCTCCCTAACCCTCTCCCGCAAGCGGGAGAGGGGACTGGGTGGCGGGGGCTTCGGTTTATCGTCACCCCTCTCCCGCGTGCGGGAGAGGGGCCGGGGGTGAGGGCTGCGGTTCAGGAGGCGCGGCCAAACTGGATGATCAGCTTTGGCAGGTTGCCCAGCGCTTCGCTGCTTTGCGCGGCGTCCAGGCGCAGGGCTTCCTTGGGCATACCGAAGACCACACAGCTGGCTTCGTCCTGGGCCACCGTGCGGGCGCCGGCTTCGCGCATGGTCAGCAGGCCGCGGGCACCGTCGTCGCCCATGCCGGTCATGATGATGCCCAGGGCGTTATGCCCGGCATGCTTGGCCACTGAGCGAAACAGCACGTCCACCGAGGGTTTGTGCCGGTTTACCGGTGGCCCGTCCGCCACTTCGACAAAGTACTGCGCGCCACTGCGCTTGAGCTGCATATGCTTGCCGCCCGGCGCCACCAGGGCCAGGCCTGGGCGCACCCGGTCCATATGCTTGGCCTCACGCACGTCGATGGCGCAGATGCTGTCCAGGCGCTGGGCAAAGGCGGCGGTGAATTTCTCTGGCATATGCTGGACGATCACAATCCCCGGGCAACCGGCCGGCAGTTGCCGCAGCACCACTTCCAGGGCCTGGGTGCCGCCGGTGGAGGTGCCCAGGGCCACCACCCGGTCGGTGGTGGTCAGCGTCGGTTTGTCCACGGGCTCGGCGGCCACCGCCTTGGCTACCGGGGCCGCTGGCTGGGCGGCGGCGCGGGGCATGGCATGGGGTTGGCTGCGGGCGGCGATCTCGATCTGGCGGATCAGATCACCGGAAATCTGTTGCAGGCTGTCCTTTAGCCCCAGCTTGGCCTTGGTAAACACCCCCACGGCGCCCGCCGCCAGGGCTTCGAGGGTAATCGCCGCGCCCGCTTCGGTGAGGGTGGAGCAGATGATCGAGGGCGTGGGGCGCTCGGCCATGATCTTGCGCAG
>JBCECW010000363.1:0-4864 GCA_039207785.1 Pseudomonas sp.
GCCGGGGACGATACCGGGCAAGGTGGCCAGGCGCTTGGCACCCTGGCTGTGCTCGGGAATCGCCGCCAGCAAGGCCTCGGTATAAGGGTGGGCCGGGGTATCGAACAGCGCCGGCACCTTGCCTACTTCAACGGCCTGGCCGGCATACATCACGCACACGCGGTTGGCGGTTTCGGCGACCACGGCCAGGTCATGGGTAATCAAGACCAGGGCCATGTCGCGGTCGCGTTGCAGATCCAGCAGCAGGTCCATGATCTGCGCCTGGATGGTGACGTCGAGCGCGGTGGTTGGTTCGTCGGCAATCAACAACTTGGGCTCGCCGGCAATCGCCATGGCAATCGCCACCCGCTGGCTCATACCGCCGGACAGCTGGTGCGGATAGGCATTCAAGCGGCTGGCCGCGCCGGGAATTTCCACCCGTTCCAGCAGCTCCAGCGCCCGCTGGCGCGCGGCCTTGCCGGACAGGCCAAGGTGCTGGCGAATCACTTCTTCAATCTGGAAACCCACGGTGTAGCTGGGGTTCAGCGCGGTCATCGGGTCCTGGAAGACCATCGCCAGGTCTTTGCCGATGATCTGGCGGCGGGCGCGGCCCTTGAGGGTCAGCATATCGCTGCCGTCGAAGGTCAATGCGTCGGCCTTGATAATGCCGGGGGCGTCGATCAGGCCCATCAGCGCCATCATGGTCACCGACTTGCCCGAACCGGACTCGCCGACAATCGCCAGCACCTCGCCTTTGTTCACATTGAGGTCCAGGCCATCGACCACGGGTACGGCGTTGGCGTCGCCGAAGCGCACGCTTAGATTCTTGATATTCAACAGGCTCATGGCGGGCTCCTCAGACGGCGTTCTTGAGTTTCGGGTCGAGCGCATCGCGCAACCCATCGCCCATCAGGTTGATTGCCAGCACGCTGAGCAAAATGGTCAAGCCGGGCAGGCTGACCACCCACCAGGCGCGCTCGATATAGTCGCGCGCCGAGGCCAGCATGGTGCCCCACTCAGGCGTTGGCGGCTGTACGCCCAGACCGAGGAAGCCCAAGGCCGCCGCATCGAGAATGGCCGAGGAAAAGCTCAGGGTCGCCTGCACAATCAGCGGCGCCATGCAGTTGGGCAGCACGGTGATAAACATCAGGCGGAATAGCCCGGCGCCAGCCAGGCGGGCGGCCGTCACATAGTCCCGGTTGAGTTCGCCCATCACCGCCGCGCGGGTCAGGCGCACATAGGACGGCAGCGACACCACTGCAATCGCAATCACCGTATTGATCAGGCCTGGGCCGAGGATGGCGACGATAGCCACCGCCAGCAGCAAGGACGGCAGGGCCAGCATCACGTCCATCACGCGCATGATGGTCGGGCCGAGCAAGCGCGGAAAGAAGCCGCCCAACAGGCCGAGGAAGATGCCCGGAATCAGCGACATCACCACCGAGGCCAGGCCGATCAGCAGCGACAGGCGCGCGCCATGGATCAGGCGCGAAAGCAGGTCACGGCCCAGTTCATCGGTGCCCAGCAGGAACTGGCTATTGCCACCCTCCAGCCAGGATGGCGGGGTAAGCAGGAAATCGCGGAACTGCTCGCTGGGCGCGTGGGGCGCCACCCAGGGGGCGAATAGCGCGCAGAACACAATCACCAGCATAAACAGCAGGCCGGCTACCGCGCCCTTGTTGCGGGCGAAGTGCTGCCAGAACTCTTTGAGCGGCGAGGGATACAGGGTGCTTGGGTCAGCCACGGTGGCTGGACTGTTGGTAGACGTGGTCATGCTCGGGCCTCCCTTAGCGTTGATGGCGAATGCGTGGGTTGGCCAGGCCGTAGAGGATATCCACCACGAAGTTGACCAGAATCACCAGGCAGGCGATCAGCAGGATGCCGTTCTGCACCACCGGGTAGTCACGCGCGCCAATCGACTCGATCAGCCACTTGCCGATACCCGGCCAGGAAAAAATCGTTTCCGTCAGCACGGCGCCTGCCAGCAGCGCGCCGATCTGCAAACCAAATACGGTAAGCACCGGGATCATGGCGTTGCGCAGGCCATGGACAAAAATCACCCGGGCCGGCGACAGGCCTTTGGCCCGCGCGGTGCGCACATAGTCTTCGCGCAGCACTTCGAGCATGGCCGAACGGGTCATGCGCGCGATAACCGCCAGGGGAATGGTGCCCAGCACAATGGCCGGCAGGATCAGGTGGCGCAGGGCGTCGACAAAGGCGCCTTCTTCATCGCTGAGCAGGGTGTCGATCAACATAAAGCCGGTCTTGGGCTCGATGTCGTAGAGCAGGTCGATGCGCCCGGATACCGGGGTCCAGCCCAGGCCCACGGAGAAAAACATGATCAGCAGCAGGCCCCACCAGAAAATCGGCATGGAATAGCCGGCCAGGGAAACCCCCATTACCCCATGGTCGAACAGGGAGCCGCGCTTGAGCGCGGCGATCACCCCGGCGAGTAGACCCAGGGTGCCGGCGAACAGCAGGGCCGCCAGCGACAGTTCCAGAGTGGCGGGGAACAGGGTGAGGAATTCGTGCCACACGCTTTCGCGGGTGCGCAGCGACTCGCCGAGGTTGCCCTGGGCCAGGTCACCGATGTAGTTCAGGTATTGCTCGTAGAGCGGCTTGTTCAAGCCCAGGCGCTCCAGGGCTTCGGCGTGCATCTGCGGGTCTACGCGGCGCTCGCCCATCATCACTTCCACCGGGTCGCCGGGGATCAGGCGGATTAGCGAAAAGGTCAGCAAGGTGATGCCGAAGAACGTCGGGATCAGTAGCCCCAATCGTCGGGCAATAAAAGTGAACATTGCGGGGCACAGCTCCTCAGTGACAGGTCATCGCCGGTTAGGCAGTGCCCGGCTGCGCATTGGGTCAGCGGTGCCGGGCGTTTTTATTTACTTCACCTGGGTAGTGGCGAAGTTGTTATTGGTCAGCGGGCTAATGGTGTAGCCCTCTACGTTGCTGCGCATTACGGAAAACAGCTTGGGATGGGCCAAGGTGATCCAGGGTTGATCCTGGCTAAAAATCTCCAAGGCTTTCTCATAGAGCGCGGCACGCTCGGCCGGTTCAGTCCTGGCGCGAGCCTGCTCGAGCAACCGCTGAAATTCAGGGTTGCACCAGCGGGCGTAATTCTCGCCGTTTTTGGCCGCCTCGCAACTCAGCATAGGCGTCAAAAAGTTATCTGGATCGCCGTTATCACCCGCCCATCCGGCGGAAACCAGGTCATGTTCGCCATTTTTTGCCCGTTTCAGCATCTCCGCCCATTCCATCACCCGGATCTCCAGCTTGATGCCGACCTTGGCCAGATCGGCCTGCAACATCTGTGCACCCAGCAGTGGATTGGGGTTGGTGACGCCGCCACCGTTGCGGGTAAACAGGGTAAAAACGGTGCCGGCGGGTACGCCCGCCTCTGCGAGCAAACGCCGTGCCTTTTCCAGATCGCGCGGCGGATTCTTCAGGCGGTGATTAAAGCCCAGCAACGTCTCGGGGTAGGGCGTAATGCCGGGCTCGGCATTGCCGCGGCCATAGAGCGCATCGACATAGGCCTGCTTGTCGAACGCCAGGTTGATCGCCTGGCGCACCCGCACGTCATTCAAGTACGGCTTGCTGGTGTTGAGCGCGATATAGGCGGTGAGCATCGCGGTCAGCTCCTCGACCTTCAACTGCGGGTCGGCCTTGAGCCGGGGCACGTCTTCCGGGCGCGGGTAGAGGGCGATCTGGCATTCGTTGGCGCGCAGTTTCTGCAGGCGCACATTGCTGTCGGTGGTGATGGCCAGGACCAGGTTGTCGGCCGGCGGCTTGCCACGGAAATAGTCCGGGTTGGCCTGGAAGCGCACCTGGGCGTCCTTGGTGTAGCGCGTGAGGATAAAGGGCCCGGTGCCAATCGGCTTGCTATTGAGCTCGCCCTGCTTGCCGCGCTTGAGCAACTGGTCGGCGTATTCGGCGGAGTAGATCGAGGTAAAGGCCATGGCCAGGTCCACCAGGAACGGCGCCTCCGGGCGGTTCAGGGTAAACACCACGGTGTGTTC
Organism: Pseudomonas sp.; assembly: GCA_039207785.1. GTDB lineage: Bacteria > Pseudomonadota > Gammaproteobacteria > Pseudomonadales > Pseudomonadaceae > Aquipseudomonas. The sequence continues at coordinate 3,999 of JBCECW010000363.1, forward strand.
ATCGCGTTTCTCCACGCGTTTGATCAGCGCGCGGAATTCCATGCTCTCGAAATACGGATAGCCCACGGTCGAGGACGCGTGCCAGGGATGCTTGGGGTCCAACTGCCGCTCGAAACTCCACAGCACATCGTCGGCATTCATGGGGCGTGTGGGCGTGAAGTAGGCCGTGTGGTGGAACTGCACGCCTTTGCGCAGGTGAAAGGTATAGGTCAGGCCATCGGCGCTGATGTCCCATGACTCGGCGAGCATGGGAATGGGCGTGGTGGTGCCGGGCTGAAACCCCACCAGGCGGTTGAAGATGGTTTCGGCCGCCGCATCGGCGGTGACGGCGGTGGTGTACTGCACCATATCGAAGCCCTCGGGGGCGGCCTCGGTGCATACCACCAGGTTCTTGGCGGTGGCCAATGGCGCGAGCACGCCCAGGGCCAACAGCGACATCCAGTGCACGGTTCTACGCATGGTTTTTCTCCTGCCAGCCGTGCCCGTGGCACGGCTGGACGATGGGTGGGCTAGAGCAGGTCGAAGGGAAAGGTGCTGACCAGCCGGACTTCCGTCAGGCTGCCATCGGCCTGGTTTTTCGAGGCCAGGTGGGTGATATAGGAGAGCTTGAAGCTGCTGTTTTTCAGCGTGCCGCTTTGCACCTTGTAGGCACCGCGCAGGGCGAACTCGTGGTGGCGCTCATCGTCCATCACGCGCACTTCGTCGTAGTTGCCGTAGGCGCCATTGCGGTCGCCGTCATAGCCAGTGCCGTCGATGCCCCAGCCCTTGGCATACCAGGTGCCGGTGCTCAGGCCCGGGATGCCAAAGTAGCTCCAGTCCAGGTCGTAGCGCAGTTGCACGGACTTTTCATTGGGCCCGTTGTGGTC
>JBCECW010000364.1:0-894 GCA_039207785.1 Pseudomonas sp.
GCGATATCCAGGGCTTCGCGTGCGCCGGGGCCTGACCAGGGTGCCTGGCGGCAGATAATCAGCAGCGATTTGGCCATTTACGGACCTCCAAAACAGACGAGGCGGTCGGCCAGTTGAGTGGCTTCGTGCAACTGCCCCAGACCGGAAAGCTCCCATGGCTTGGCCAGGCTGGCAGCGTCCCGTTCGTAGCGCCGCGCCTCTTCCTCATTAAGCACGCCACGGCGCAAGGCGGCGGCGATGCACACCACACCGTCCAACCGCTGGGCAGCGATAAAGGTGCTCCAGGCGGCGGCGGTGTCCTGTTCGTCCTGCGGTACCACGGGCGTGCTGGCCGCGCTGTAGACGCCGTCCTGATAGAAAAACAGCCGGACGATTTCATGGCCACCCGCTAGTGCTGCCTGGGCAAACAGCAGGGCGCGACGTGAGGAGGGCGCAGGGGGCGGTGAAAACAGGGCAATGGCGAATTTCATGGCGCTGACCGGTGAAAAAAAACAGGCGCAATGATACGACCTTTATTTATCGCAGACATAAAAAAGCCCGCCGAAGCGGGCTTTTCCAATGTGGCATTGATCAGTCGTCGCTGCTCATGATGCCGAAGATTTGCAGCAGGCTGACAAACAGGTTGTAGATCGAGATATAGAGGCTGATGGTCGCCATGATGTAGTTGCGCTCACCGCCATGGATGATCTGGCTGGTCTGGAACAGGATGCACACCGACGAGAACAGCACGAAGCCCGCGCTGATTGCCAATTGCAGGCCGCTGATCTGGAAGAAGAAGCTGGCTACTGTGGCGCCTAGCAAGACGAAGAAACCGGCGGTGATAAAACCGGCCAGGAAGCTCATGTCTTTACGGGTGGTGAGCACGTACGCCGAGAGACCGAAGAACACCAGGGC
>JBCECW010000364.1:904-3332 GCA_039207785.1 Pseudomonas sp.
GGCGGTCATGGCGAAGGCCGAGGAAATGACCTCGCCGCCATTGGGCATGCCCAGATAACGGTTGAGGATCGGGCCGAGGGTGTAGCCCATGAAACCGGTCAGGGCGAAGGTGGATACCAGGCCCCAGGCGGAGTCACGCAGCTTTACAGTGAGGAAGAACAGGCCGTAGAAGCCGATCAGAACAACAAAGATATTGGGGTAGGAAACGCGCATCTGCTGCGCGACATAGGCGACCACGCCGCTGAAGGCGAGGGTCAGGGCCAGCAGCCCGTAGGTGTTGCGCAGTACGCGGCTGACTTCTTGCTGCTCGACCTGCGCATGGCCGAGTGCGTAATCTTGTTCGTGCATGGCGACACTCCTAAAAGACTGCTTGATGGGATCCGTGACCGTAGTCGTTGGGGATCATATCAGAGCATCCTTACCTGCCAACCCGCAGAGTTTGACAGTGTGTTTCCTTCGGGTATTATGCGCCCGCACTTCGGAGGTGTGGCCGAGCGGTTTAAGGCAGCAGTCTTGAAAACTGCCGACTGTAACAGGTCCGTGAGTTCGAATCTCACCGCCTCCGCCATTTCTCCCTCGCTGTATCCCCTTCGTTCCAAACCCCGCTTGCGACTATTCATACGGTGCCAGTCCAATATCCTGACGTTGGCTATTTGACGGTTATGCGCCAAGCTAGGTCATGCCAAGACTTTTTTGTTAAGGTGTTCGCCATCCCATAAGACCGCTTTGCTTAGCGGCTTTGACGCACAACGAGGTGTCGCTTGATTAGGGTGCTGGTGGTCGATGACCACGATCTGGTTCGAACTGGTATTACGCGCATGCTGGCCGATATTGACGGCCTGCAGGTCGTGGGGCAGGCCGACTCGGGTGAGGAGTCGCTGAAGAAGGCGCGCGAAGTCAAACCGGACGTTGTCCTGATGGACATCAAGATGCCCGGTATCGGTGGCCTGGAGGCCACGCGCAAGTTGTTGCGCAGCCACCCCGATCTCAAGGTTATTGCCGTAACGGTCTGTGAAGACGATCCGTTCCCCACGCGCTTGCTGCAAGCCGGTGCCGCTGGCTATCTGACCAAGGGCGCAGCGCTCGAAGAGATGGTGCAGGCCATCCGTATGGTGTTTGGCGGGCAGCGTTATATCAGTCCGCAAATTGCCCAGCAGTTGGCGCTCAAGTCGTTCCAGCCGCAAACCAGCGGTTCGCCGTTCGACCTGCTTTCCGAGCGCGAAATCCAGATCGCCTTGATGATCGCCGGTTGCCAGAAAGTGCAGACCATCTCGGACAAACTCTGCCTGTCACCCAAGACCGTAAACACCTACCGCTATCGCATTTTCGAAAAGCTGGAAATCACCAGCGACGTGGAGCTGGCCTTGCTGGCCGTGCGCCACGGGATGGTAGATGCCACCAGCTGAAATGAGCGAGCCGTTTGATTCCAGCGCGTTTCTAGCCACCAGCAGTGGTCGCCCCGGCGTTTATCGAATGTTCGATGCCGAGGCGAAGCTGCTGTATGTGGGCAAAGCCAAGAACCTGAAAAAACGCCTGGCCAGCTATTTCCGCAAGACCGGCCTGGCGCCCAAGACCGCTGCGCTGGTGGCCAAGATCGCGCAGATCGAAACCACCATTACCGCCAACGAAACCGAAGCGTTGTTGCTTGAACAGACGCTGATCAAGCAATGGCGACCGCCGTACAACATTCTGTTGCGCGACGATAAATCCTATCCCTATGTGTTTCTTTCCGACGGTCCCTTTCCCCGCCTGAGTATTCATCGTGGGGCGAAGAAACTGAAAGGCCGCTATTTCGGCCCGTACCCCAGCGCCGGCGCCATTCGTGAAAGCCTGAGCCTGTTGCAGAAGACCTTTCTGGTTCGCCAGTGCGAAGACAGTTACTTCAAGAACCGTACGCGGCCTTGCCTGCAATATCAGATCAAACGCTGCAAAGGCCCCTGTGTGCCGAGGTTGGTTTCTGCCGACGAATATGCCGAAGACGTACGCCACTCGGTGATGTTTCTGGAAGGGCGCAGCAATGCCCTGACAGATGAGCTATACGCCTGTATGGAACAGGCGGCGATGAACCTGCAGTTCGAGCAGGCTGCCGAATTGCGCGATCAGATTGCCTTGCTGCGTCGGGTTCAGGATCAGCAAAGCATGGAAGGCGGCAATGGCGATGTCGATGTGATCGCCGCCATGGTCAACCCCGGTGGCGCTTGTGTGCATCTGATCAGCGTGCGCGCCGGTCGGGTGTTGGGGAGCAAGAACTTCTATCCGCAGGTGGCGATCGAGGAAGGTGTGGGTGATGTGCTGGCCGCCTTCCTGGCGCAGTACTACCTCGGCAGCCATGAGCGCGACCTGCCCAGCGAGTTGATCGTCAACACCGAGCATGACGATTTCCCGGTGCTGATCGAGGCCATTCAGGCGCTGCGTGGCCGTGAGCTGG
>JBCECW010000364.1:3342-4835 GCA_039207785.1 Pseudomonas sp.
CTCGGGCGCGCTGGCAGCAGTTGGCGGTGACCAACGCCGAGTTGGCGCTGGCGTCGCGCCTGGCCGATCGCCAACATATCGCCGCGCGTTTCGAGGCCTTGGCCCAGGCGCTGAATATGGACGAAATACCCCAGCGCATGGAGTGCTTCGATATCAGCCATTCCAGCGGCGAAGCGACCGTGGCGTCGTGCGTGGTGTTTGGCCCCGAAGGCCCGCTTAAATCCGACTACCGCCGCTACAACATCGAGGGCGTGACCGGTGGCGATGACTACGCGGCCATGCACCAGGCCCTGACCCGACGCTTTAGCAAGATCAAGGACGGCGAGGGCAAGCTGCCCGATATCCTGCTGGTGGACGGTGGTAAAGGCCAATTGGCCATGGCGCGTGAGGTGCTGCAGGAATTGGCGGTGCCCGATCTGATTCTGCTCGGCGTGGCCAAGGGTGTAACCCGCAAGCCCGGCCTGGAAACGCTGTACCTGAACGATGCCGCGCACGAATTTACCCTGCCCGGGCATTCGCCGGCGCTGCATCTGATCCAGCAGATTCGAGATGAGTCCCACCGTTTTGCCATTACCGGCCACCGCGCACGCCGTGGCAAGGCGCGGCGTACCTCGAACCTGGAAGAGGTCGTCGGGGTAGGGCCCAAGCGGCGCCGCGAGCTGCTCAATCACTTCGGTGGGCTGCAGGAATTGGCTCGCGCCAGCACCGAAGAAATCGCCAAAGCGCCTGGAATCAGCAAAAAGCTCGCCGAGTCGATTTATGCGGCCCTACACAGCGAGTAGAATGCCCGCTCACCTCGCTGCCTAGTTGTGCCGATGAATATTCCCAACCTGCTTACCGTTTTGCGCGTTCTGCTGATCCCCATTTTCCTGTTGCTGTTCTATTTGCCGTTCTCCTGGAGCTACCTGGCCGCCAGTGCCGTATTTGCGGTTGCCGCAGCGACGGATTGGCTGGACGGCTACCTGGCGCGCAAATGGGAGCAGAGCACGCCGTTTGGCGCCTTCCTCGATCCCGTGGCCGACAAACTGATGGTGGCCGTGGCCCTGGTGGTGCTGGTGGAAGAGCACCACACCATTTGGCTGACCGTGCCGGCGGCGATCATCATCGGCCGCGAAATCGTTATTTCCGCGTTGCGTGAGTGGATGGCCGAGCTGGGGGCCCGCGCCCATGTGGCGGTGTCGAACCTGGGTAAATGGAAAACCGCCGCGCAAATGCTGGCGTTGGTGATTTTGCTGGCCAGCCCGCCAACCGAAACCTTGCGCGTGGTGGTGGGCTTCAGCCTGTTGATCGTGGCGGCAGGTCTGACGCTGTGGTCCATGGTCCATTACCTGATTGCCGCCTGGCCGCACCTGAACCCCAACAAAAATAAATAAACTTTTTTGAATCAAAGGGTTGACGGGGTGTTTGGATTCTATAGAATGGCGCCCGTCACCAAGACGCGGGAATAGCTCAGTTGGTAGAGCACGACCTTGCCAAGGTCGGGGTCGCGAGTT
>JBCECW010000365.1:0-4811 GCA_039207785.1 Pseudomonas sp.
GACGAATGGGATCGCTTCACCGAGCTGAACACCCGCCTGGGCGGGCCGGTGGACGACTTCGTCCAGCCCAAGCACTGGAATCGCAAGCAGACCCGCAGCATGGGCCGGGTTTCCAAACTGGCGGTGTTCGCCGCCGAGCGCGCCCTGGAACATGCCGGCCTGCTCGGCGATCCGTGCATTGCCGACGGCCGCATGGGCGTGGCCTGCGGCTCGTCCACCGGCAGCACCGAGGAGGTCAAGGCCTTCGGCAACATGCTGCTGAACTCGGTGGCGGACGGCCTCAACGCCAACTCCTATATCCGCATGATGCCGCACACCACGGCGGCCAATATCAGCATCTTCTTTGGCCTTAAAGGCCGCCTGATTCCCACCTCCAGCGCCTGCACCAGCGGCAGCCAGGGCATCGGTTATGCCTACGAGGCGATCAAGTTCGGCCGCCTGCCGATGATGCTCGCCGGCGGCGCCGAGGAGCTGTGCCCCACCGAGGCCATGGTGTTCGATGCCCTGTATGCCACCAGCCTGAAAAACGATGCCCCGCACACCTCACCGCGCCCCTATGACAGCGGCCGCGATGGCCTGGTGATTGGCGAAGGCGCCGGCATGCTGGTGCTCGAAGAGCTGGAACACGCCAAGGCCCGTGGCGCGAAGATTTACGCCGAGATCGTCGGCTTTGGCTGCAACTCCGATGGCCAGCACGCCACCAAGCCCGAGCAGATCACCATGCGCGGCGCGATGGAACTGGCGCTGCAAGATGCCAACCTCGACCCGCATGCCATCGGCTATGTAAACGGCCATGGCACCGCCACCGAACAAGGCGATATCGCCGAAACCCACGCCACCGCCAGCCTGTTCGGCTCGGGCATGGCCATCAGCTCGCAAAAAAGCTACCTGGGTCACACCTTGGGCGCGTGTGGGGCACTGGAGTCGTGGTTCAGCATCGAAATGCTCAACAGCGACCGCTATATCCACACCTTGAACCTCGACAACGTCGACCCTCTGTGTGCGGAGCTAGACTACCTGCGCGGCGAACCGCGGCAGATGAACAATGAATTCGTGATGAACAACAATTTTGCCTTTGGCGGGGTCAATACCTCACTGATCTTCCGCCGCTGGCCATGATCACTCAGCGATAACAACACCCAACCGCCGTCAAGGAGACGACTATGCACTTGAAAAGCCTCACCGCCGCAGCCCTGCTGCTCGCCGCCATTCCCGGCATCAGCCAGGCGCGCGACACCACCCACTACCTGCCGCTGGAAACCGTGATCGCCCAGGCGACCGCCGCTGGCAAGCTGGATGGCAGCGTGAAGTTCTACATGGCGGGCAAGAAGCCTGCGGGCAAAGTGACCGTGATCAATCCACAGATCACCACCAGCCAGAAAACCAACGCCTTTAACAAAACCGACGAAGTCGCCTGCGCCTGGGCCATGCAATCGGCCGTGATCAAACTGGCCAACGCGGCCAAGGCTGCCGGCGCCAACGCCGTGATCGAGATCGCCAGCAACTACAAAGGCGTGGAATACAAAAACCCGGAAAACTATGAGTGCCACGCTGGCGCGATCATGGCCGGTGTTGCGCTGAAGGCGCAGTTGGCTTCGGTCAAGTAATTGCGTCACCTCTGAGATTCTGGGTCCCCGCCTTCGCGGGGACGACGGAGATTTTTCACCCTTCACCGTCATTCCCGCGCAGGCGGGAATCCAGAGTCGCGCAGGCCAACGTGTTCACCTCCGGCTTTTTCTCCTCCTTTCGTCATTTGGCTAGCGCCCTGCTGGCCCTGTTGCTCTGCGCCTGCGGAACCCTGTCGCGCATGCCCCTGGAAAGCAGCAACGAGCCGGCCCTGCGCCTGGCCCAGAGCGGTAATCTGCAGGCCGAAGTGGATGAACTGGCCCGCCCTATGGTCGACAGCGGCCACACGCCGGGGCTGATGGTGGGCGTGCTGACCGCCGATGGGCAAAAGCATTTCTACGGCTATGGCGTGCGCGACCTGCCCGGCAGCGCCGCACCCGATGGCCAGACCTTGTTTGCCGTTGGCTCGCTAAGCAAAGGCTTTCTCGGCGACCTCGCCGCACTGCTGGTGCAAGACGGCACCCTGCACTGGAACGACCGTCTGGAGCAGTTGCTGCCCCCCGGCACGCCACTGAGCGACGACGCCAAGCAGATCACCCTGCTGCAACTGGCCACCCATACCTCGGGCCTGCCGCGCCAGCCGTTTACCCCGCAAACCCTCGGCTATTTTGTCGAGTACCTGTTTACCGGCCACAGCTTCTACCGCCATTTCGACCGCGATTACCTGCTGCGCTATATGGCCGAGTTCGAGCGCCCTTCGCACCCCGGGCCGCAGTATTCGAATATCGGTTATGGGCTGCTTAGCTATGTGCTGGAACTGCACAGCGGCAAGAATATCGACGACCTGCTGCAAGCCCGCCTGGCCGAACCCTTGGGCCTGGCCGACACCGATTACCGTGGCAGCGATCTACCCGGTTTTGCTGAGCGTGCCCGAGGCCATGCCGGCGACCAGCCGAAATTTATCCGCCGTGGCCAGCCGGTACCGGACTGGCAGTTCACCGATATCCTGCATGGCACCGCCGCGCTGTACTCCAATGCCGATGACCTGCTGACCTATGCCGCCGCCAACCTCAATGGCACGGGCAATCGGCAGATGGATGCGGCGCTGCAAGACACCCTCTCCGTGCGCGTCGACCGCCCGGCGGAGGCGGCAGCGGTGGCCTGGATTGTCGATACCGTCGGCACACAGAAGATCACCTACCAAGTGGGATTGGTGGCCGGCTACACCAGCTATATCGGCCTGGACCGCGAGCACCACACCGCCGTGGTGGTGCTGCAGAACAGCTTCAACTGGAGCAACGATGTTGGCCATCGGTTGCTGCAACGCCTGGGTGGCGCCGCCGATGCACGTTACGGGTTGATGCCCCGTTGCAATACCGCCGCCTCCTCGGTGACTTGCTCGACAAACGCCAGCGCCAGCGGCGCGCGCTGATCCTTGCGCACCACCAGCCACACCGCGCTGGTGGCGCCTTCGTCCAGCAGGGTGCGATACACCACGCCATCCACCCGTGTGCGGCGGAACGAGGCCGGTAGCATCGACACACCAAGCCCCGCCGACACCAGGCCGATAATGGTCATTGCCTCGCTGGCCTCCTGGGCAATACGCGGGCTGAAACCTGCGCGTTGTGCCAGGCCTATCAACTGGTCATGCAGGCCGGTGCCGTAGCTGCGCGGGAAAAATACAAAGGGTTCATCGGCCAGGGCGGCAATGGAAATACCGTCTTCATTGCCCTGCGCCAGCGGGTGGTCGGCGCGCAGTACCGCCACCAGCGGATCGCGGAACAGCTCCACCGCCTTGATATTGTCCGGCAGGGCAAAGGGGCGAATCACGCCCACCTGCACGGTCTGCTCCTGCAAGGCTTCGATCACTTCCCTGCTGCTCATTTCCTGCAGGCTGAGGTGTACCTGCGGATGGGTTTGGCGAAAGGCCAGGATGCTGCGCGGGATGGTCGAGGTAAACGGCGCCGAGGCGGTAAAGCCGACATTCAGTTCGCCAATCTCGCCCTGCTGGGCGCGGCGGGCGATCTGCGTGGCGCGCTCCACCTGGGCAAGAATCTGCCGGGTTTCATCGAGAAACAGACGACCGGCTTCGGTCAGCTCCACACGGCGATTGGTGCGCTCGAACAGGCGCGCGCCGATTTCTTCCTCCAGCGCCTGGATCTGCTGGCTTAGCGGCGGCTGGGAAATCCCCAGCTGCTCGGCCGCGCGGCCAAAATGCAACTCCTCGGCAACGGCGACGAAGTAGCGCAAGTGACGCAATTCCATGGCGGGGGCTCCAATAATTAAGTCGTAAAACAGATCAAACGACACGAACAATATATTGGAGATAATAAACCCCACTCCCTATGCTTTGCACAGCGCTTTATCGCCGTAATTCCCGAGGTCTGTGTGAACGCCTGCTCTTCCCCTGCCGTACTCGATGCCGCCCGTGATGCGGCCGCCGATGTGGTGGCCACGGTTGAACAAACCGAAGCCTTTATCGAAAAAGGCACCCCGCACTTTGTGCGCACCTCGCTGGCCTTGTTTGCCGGTGGCTTTGCCACGTTCGCCCTGCTGTACAGCGTGCAGCCGCTGATGCCGGTGCTAAGCCAGGACTTCGACCTCAACGCCGCGCAAAGCAGCCTGGTGCTGTCGATCTCCACCATCATGATGGCCATCGGGCTGCTGATTACCGGGCCGATTTCCGATGCCCTGGGGCGCAAGCAGATCATGGTTATTTCGCTGCTGTCGGCGGCGCTGTTTACCCTGGCCAGCGCCTGCATGCCCAGCTGGCATGGCGTGCTGCTGATGCGTGGCCTGCTCGGGCTGTCGTTAAGCGGGCTGGCGGCGGTGGGCATGACGTACCTCGCCGAAGAAATCCATCCGAAATTCATTGGCCTGTCGATGGGCCTGTATATCGGCGGCAACGCCATTGGCGGCATGGCCGGGCGGCTGATTGCCGGGGTGCTGGTGGACTTCGTCAACTGGCGCGTGGCGGTGGGTACGCTGGGGGTGATGTCGCTGCTGGGCGGGCTGCTGTTCTGGCGCATCCTGCCGGAATCCAAACACTTTCGCGCCACGCCCCTGAACCTGAAAAACCTGATCGGCAACTACCGCCTGCACCTGCGTGACCAGGGCCTGCCGTGGCTGTTTCTGGAAGCCTTCCTGCTAATGGGCGCCTTTGTCACCCTGTTCAACTACATCGGCTATCGCCTGCTGGGTGAGCCCTACCATATGAGCCAGGCGCTGGTGGGCCTGCTTTCGGT
>JBCECW010000366.1:0-4776 GCA_039207785.1 Pseudomonas sp.
GTAGGAGCCAGCTTGCTGGCGAAGCTTTTGCGTTTGCAGGGTTCGCGAGCAAGCTCGCTCCTACGGGGCGCGGCGCGGCGGCCCTCTCCCCTAGCCCCTCTCCCGCAGGCGGGAGAGGGGAACCGGTCGGTGATCAATCGGGCAACGTCGATTGGCTCCCTCTCCCGCTCGCGGGAGAGGGCTGGGGTGAGGGGCGCTTTTACCCCAACGCCACCTCCACCACATCCCCATTCAACCGCACCGGCCAGACCTTTAGCGCTTGTTCGGGGTACTCCATGCAGGTGCCGTCCTGCAGACGGAAATGCTGTTTGTACAGCGGCGCGGCAATCACCAAATCGCCCGCCAGGCTGCCAATAATCCCCCGCCCGATCACATTGGCCCCCGACAGCGGATCACGGTTTTCCACGGCAAATACCTGCTCGCCCTCGGGCAGGTAAAACAACGCCACCTGTACGCCATTGACCATCGACACCACGCCCGAGTTGGCCACCAGATCCGCACGCGCGCACACCGCGCTCCATTCGTTTGCCATGGCTTGCATCACACCACCTCCACTGCATTGATCAGCTTGAGTTCATTCAGTTGAATCGGCCGGATCTGCCCGCGTTCTTTAACGAAGTGGATATCCGGATCGCCGCCCTTGTCGTTAACAAAGGTGCGGAAGCGCTTGAGTTTTTCCGGGTCTTTGAGGGCATTGGCCCATTCGCATTCGTAGCGGTCGACCACCAGTTGCATCTGCGCCTCCAGCTCGGCAGCCAGACCCAGGCTGTCGTCGATAATCACCGCCTTGAGGTAGTCCAGGCCGCCTTCCAGGCTTTCGCGCCATACCGAGGTGCGTTGCAGCTTGTCGGCGGTGCGGATGTACAGCATCAGAAAGCGGTCGATATAGCGGATCAGGGTGTCGTCATCGAGGTCAGTGGCGAACAGCTCGGCATGCCGTGGACGCATACCGCCATTCCCGCTCACATACAGGTTCCAGCCCTTCTCCGTGGCAATTACCCCCACGTCTTTGCTTTGCGCCTCGGCGCATTCGCGGGTGCAACCCGACACCGCGAACTTGAGCTTGTGCGGCGAGCGCAGGCCCTTGTAGCGGTCCTCGATAAACAGCGCCATTTTTACGCTGTCCTGCACGCCATAACGGCACCAGGTGCTGCCCACGCAGCTCTTTACCGTGCGGGTGGATTTGCCATACGCATGGCCGGTTTCAAAACCGGCGGCAATCAGCTCGCCCCAGATATCCGGTAGCTCATGCAACTGCGCGCCAAACAGGTCGATACGCTGGCCACCGGTGATCTTGGTATAGAGGTCGTATTTTTTTGCCACTGCACCAATGGCGATCAGGCCGTCCGGGGTGATCTCGCCACCCGGGATACGCGGCACCACCGAGTAGGTGCCGTTCTTTTGCATATTGGCCATAAAGGTGTCGTTGGTGTCTTGCAGCGGCACCAGCCAGGGTTCCTGGATCGGCCGGTTCCAGCACGAGGCGAGGATCGAGCCAATCGCCGGCTTGCAGATATCGCAGCCCAGATAGCCTTTGCCGTGGCGAGCAAGCATCTCTTCAAAGGTTTCGATACCACCGACACGCACCAGGGAATACAGCTCCTGGCGGGTATAGGCAAAGTGCTCGCACAGGCTCTTGTCCACCACCACGCCACGGGCGGTCAGCTCGTGCTCGAACACCTGCTTGAGCAAGCTGGCGCAGCCGCCGCAACCGGTGGCTGCCTTGGTCTGCGCCTTGATACCGGCCAGGTCGCTGCAGCCGTTGTCGATGGCGCAGCAGATCGCGCCCTTGCTGACGTTATGGCAGGAGCACACCGTGGCACTGGCCGGCAGTGCGTCCACCCCCAGTGCCGGAGCGGCGGCGCCTTGCGGCAGAATCAGCGCGGCGGGATCGGCCGGCAACGCGATGCCGTTTTGCACGTATTGCAACAGGGTGTCGTAGTAGCTGTTATCGCCCACCAGTACCGCGCCCAGGGCTTGCTTGCCGTCGGCGGAAACGATCAGGCGGCGGTAGGTGGACGTGGCTTCATCGATAAAACGGTAGCTGCGCGCCCCCGCCGTGGCGCCATGGGCATCACCAATCGAGCCGACGTCCACGCCGAGCAGCTTGAGCTTGGTCGACATATCGGCGCCAAGAAATGGCGTAGCGCTGTCCTCACTCAAGCCCACCGCATCGCACAGCTGCGCGGCCACGCTGCGGGCCATCTGGTAACCCGGCGCCACCAGGCCAAAAATGCTGCCGTTCCAGGCCGCGCATTCGCCAATGGCAAAAATCCGTGCGTCGCTGGTGCGGCACTGGCTGTCGATGGCGATACCGCCACGTGCGCCCAACTCCAGCTCGCAGGCTTTGGCCAGGGCGTCCTGTGGGCGGATGCCGGCGGAGAACACGATCAGATCGGTTTCCAGAAATTCGTCACCGGCAAAGTTCATCCGGTAGCGGTAGTCGCTGCCCGGCGTAATCGACTGGGTGCCGCGCGACAGATGCACGCTCACGCCCAACGCCTCGATCCGCGCCTTTAACGCCTGGCCGCCGTGGTCGTCCAACTGCACCGGCATCAGGCGCGGGGCAAATTCCACCACATGGGCTTCAAGGCCCAGTTGTTTAAGGGCGTTGGCCGCTTCAAGCCCGAGCAGACCGCCGCCCACCACCACGCCACGGCGAGCGTTCTTGGCGGCGGCCTGGATGGTGTCCAGGTCCGCCAGGGTGCGATACACCAGGCGCGAATCACCGGCCGCGCCTTCAATCGGCGGCACAAAGGGATAGGAGCCGGTGGCCAGCACCAGGTGGTCGTAGGCCATGCAGCCGTTGGCGGTGATCACTTCCTGGCGGGCGCGGTCGATTTCCAGCACCGGCACGCCCAGGTGCAGGGTCACGCCTGGGGTTTGGTACAGCGCCGCCTCGCCCAGGGCCAGCGACTCGGCATCGCGGCCGCCGAAGTATTCGGAGAGGTGCACGCGGTCATAGGCGCGCAGCGGTTCTTCGCTAAATACCTGGATGCGGTAATGCGCCAGGGCGCCCCGCTCCACCAACTGCTCCACGCAGTGATGGCCCACCATGCCATTGCCGATTACCACCAGGGTTTGCAGCGTATCTGTGCTGTTCATAAATGCACCTGCCTAGGCCAATCCGGTTTTTCCAAAGCAAAAAAAAACGCCTGGAACCAAAGAGGTTCCAGGCGCCTTTGCCTGTTTGTGCTGCCATCGGCAGTCATTGTTACCCGGGCCGTTTGCGGCCAATTGATCGCCATTGATCAACCGGGCTGTCCCACGCAGCAATGCAGTGAGTTGGGTTGGCGTATGCAGTGGTTGTGCCAGAAGTTTTTGAATGCGGTGCAGAGGGCGTGGTTGGTGGGTTTTGCGGCGATGGGTGCCGTTTTGTGCACGCTGCTTAATGGAATCAAAACGGTGCGATGACCGTGCAAGATGCCCCAAGGTGACGCGAATTCTGCGTGCAATAACATCTGCGCGCCTGGGTCCCCGCCTTCGCGGGGACGACGGTGATGGCCCATAAAACCGCCGTCATCCCCGCGCAGGCGGGGACCCAGAATCGTAAGCCGAGCACATTGGCCCACCCCTTGCTACACACCCGACAAAGGCCATCACCGCCGATGGCCCTCTATCCAGGCAAAGGCGCCATGCAGCTCCCGTAAAAAACGGGCCCGCTGCATGGCGCCTTTTTTGTTGCGGCGAAAAATATGGTCGATACAGCGAGCAAAACCGTACGCAGCGTCTGCCCTTATTGCGGGGTGGGCTGCGGCATTGTCATGCAGGTGGAAAACAACCTGATCGTCAAAGTCGCCGGCGATAAACAACACCCCACCAACGCCGGGCGTCTGTGCACCAAGGGCAGCACCTGCGGGCAGGCCGTGGCCAATAGCGGGCGCATGGAATATGCCTTTATGCGCCAGGAACGCAGCCGCGACCCGGTGCGCGTCGGCATCGAGCAGGCTATCAACGCCACCGCCGAACGCCTGCGCACGATCATCGACCAGCATGGGCCCGATGCAGTGGCCTTGTATGTGTCCGGGCAAATGTCGCTGGAGGCGCAATACCTGGCCAACAAGCTGGCCAAGGGTTTTATCCGCACGCGCCATATCGAATCCAACTCGCGGCTGTGCATGGCCAGCGCCGGCAGCGGCTACAAGCTGTCGCTGGGCGCTGATGGCCCGCCGGGCTCCTATGACGACTTCGATAGCAGCGATCTGTTTGTGGTGATCGGCGCCAATATGGCCGACTGTCACCCCATTCTGTTTTTGCGTCTGCTCGACCGAGTGAAGGCCGGCGCCAAGCTGGTGGTCATCGACCCTCGGCGCAGCGCCACCGCCGACAAGGCCGATCTATTTCTGCAGATCAAACCCGGCACCGACCTGGCCCTGCTCAATGGCCTGCTGCACCTGCTGGTTAAAAACGGCCATACCGACCCGGCGTTTATCCAGGCCTTTACCGAAGGCTGGGAGGTGATGGAGGACTTTCTGGCCGTCTATACCCCCGCATACGTCGCCGAGATCACCGGCCTCGACGAAGCCGCTATCCGCCAGACCGCGCAATGGATCGGTACAGCCAATAACTGGATGAGCTGCTGGACCATGGGCCTTAACCAGAGCGTGCACGGCACCTGGCACACCAATGCCCTGTGCAACCTGCACCTGGTCACCGGCGCGATTTGCCGCCCGGGCAGCGGGCCGTTTTCCCTCACCGGCCAGCCCAATGCCATGGGTGGCCGCGAGATGGGTTACATGGGCCCCGGCTTGCCCGGCCAGCGCTCGGTGCTGGTGG
>JBCECW010000367.1:0-4771 GCA_039207785.1 Pseudomonas sp.
GATGGGTAGAGGCGTAGCCGAAACCCATCGCGGGATCGGCGTTTGTCGCTGATGGGTTTCGCTTTGCTCTACCCATCCTACGAAGCACATCGGTCAGCAAAAAAAATGCGCAGGCCACTGTCCTTTTTTCCAGCTCGCCTGGCCTTAGAGGAAAACCAACACCTCGAGGGCTCCATGAAGTCGTCCCACTTGCAGTTTTCCCCCTTGGCCTTGGCCCTGGCGCTCGGTTTCAGCGCAGCCGGCCTGTGCAGCAACCACGCCCTGGCCGCCGACAGCGTGGCCGCCAGCCAACGCCACTACGACGTGCCTGCCGGTCCCCTGGGCCAGGCCCTGTCGCGCTTTGCCGCGCAGGCCGGCGTATTGCTGAGCTTTGAACCGGCCATTACCGCCGGCAAACAAACTCCGGGCCTGCAAGGACGCTATAGCGTCAGCGAAGGCTTTGCCCGCCTGCTGCAAGGCAGCGGCCTGCAACTGACCGGCAGCGACGCTGGCGGCTACCAACTGCAACCCTCGCCGCAAGGCTCGGCCAGCCTGCCAGCGGCGTCCATTACCGCCGACAGCACCTGGGACAGCGCCATTGGCCCGGATGTGGGTTTTGTCGCCAAGCGCAGCCTGACCGCGACCAAAACCGATACCCCGCTTAGCGAAACACCGCAGGCGGTGTCAGTGGTCACCCGCGACCAATTGGACGCCCAGGGCGCCTCGTCCAGCCTGCAGGACTCGTTGCGCTACACCGCCGGCGTGACCAGCGCCCGTGGCGTCAACCGCACCGACGACTCCTTTAACCTGCGCGGTTTTGCCGCCGGCCTGGCCAGCACCGAGCCAGCGATCTTCCGCGATGGCCTGCGCAACTACGGCACCTACGCCTCCACCATCGAAGCCTACGGCGCGCAGCGCGTGGAAGTGCTCAAGGGGCCGGCCTCCGTCATGTATGGCCAGGCCGCGCCCGGTGGGGTGATCAACGTGGTGAGCAAACGCCCCACCCAGGAGCCGCTGCACCAGTTGGACCTGCAATACGGCAGCAATGACCACCGGCAGATCGGCCTCGACCTCGGCGGCCCGCTGGATGAGGACGGCGTACTGTCCTATCGCCTGACCGTGATGAAGCGCGAAAGCGACACCATGACCGACCATGTGCCGGATAACCGCGACTACGTGGCCGGCGCCCTCACCTGGCAACCCAGCGATGCCACCTCGCTGACCGTGCTGGGCGGCTACCAACACAGCAAAACCCGCTACAACATGGGCGTGCCGGTGATGGGCAGCGTGCGCGATAACCCGCTGGGTGATGTGTCGCGGCACTTCTTTGCCGGTGAACCGGACTTCGATGACTGGGACACCAATGTGTCGTGGCTGGGCTACCAGTTCGAACATCACTTCAACGATGTCTGGACCTTCCGCCAGAACAGCCGCTACCAGGAATCCACCCTGGCCTGGGACTCGGCCTACGCCTATGCGCTGGACGCCAACCAGCATGAAGTCGACCGCTTTGCCTATTCGCGCCGCGACCGTTACCACACCTACGCCGTGGACAACCAACTGCAGGCGCAATGGCAACACGGTGACTTCGAGCACACCTCGCTGGTGGGCCTGGACTACCTCTATGGCCAGTGGGACTACAAGGTGCGCCGTGGTGCGGCGCCCAACCTGGATATCTTCGACCCGCACTATGGCTCGCCCATCAGCCTGAACAGCGGCTACAGCGCCGACGAATTCTCCACCACCAAACGCACCGGCCTGTATGCCCAGGACCAGATCAAATACGCCGACCACTGGATTTTCCTCGTCGGTGGCCGCCAGGACTGGAGCAAGGACGAGGGCGAGTACCGCCTCTACGACCTCAAGAGCAAGGCCGACTCCGATGCCTTTACCGGCCGCCTTGGCCTGATGTACCTGTTTGATAACGGCCTGGCGCCCTACGCCAGCTACACCGAGGCCTTCGAGCCGGTGAACGACCTGGACGCCGACGGCAACCAGTTCGATCCGATTGAAAGCCAGCAATATGAAGTGGGCATCAAGTACGCACCGCCGGGCACCGATGCGTCGCTGACCGTGTCGCTGTTCGACCTGCGCCGCCAGAACGTGGTGACCAACGATGTGTTCGATGTCGCCCGGCAAACCGGCGAAACCCGCTCGCGCGGCGTGGAAGTCGAGGGCGTGGCCAGCCTGAACGCCAACCTGGATATCATCGCCAACTACACCTACACCGATATCGAAATCACCAAGAGCGACTATATCGACGGCAACGGCCAGGCCGAGAAAGGCACGGCGCCACCCGGTGTGCCCGAGCACAGCATCAGCCTGTGGGCCAACTACAGCCTGCATGACGGCGCGCTCAAGGGCCTGAGTGTCGGCGGTGGGGTGCGGCGCCTGATCGGCACCAGCGGCTATGTGCTGGAAAGCTCGCCAACCCAGGACAAGCTGCCGGCATACACCGTGGTCGACGCCTTGCTGGCCTACGATATCGACCCCTCGTGGCGCTTGGCCTTGAACGCCAATAACCTGCTGGACGAGAAGTACGTACAGTCCTGCTACTACGCCAGCACCATGTGTTACTACGGCGAGGAGCGCAATGTAGTGGCCAGCGTGCGCTACAACTGGTGACGCGCCGTCAGGACGCCTTGGTGCGCGCAGCGCACCGTACCAGCGCGCGTCAGTGGGCACTTTACTGGCATCGCTATGCAGGCTTGCTCACGGCGGTATTTCTGGCCTTTGCCGGGCTGACCGGCAGCCTGATTGCCTTTGCCGATGAACTGGACGCCTGGCTAAACCCGGCGTTCTACCAAGCGCAGCATCAAGGCCAACCACTAACAGCGCGGCAACTGGCAGCCCAGGTGGAGCAGGACGATCCGCGTCTGCGCGTCACCCTGCTGCCGGCCATCCCGCAGGTAGGCAAAAGCGCCGAACTGCGGGTGGTGCCACGGGACGAAAACAGCCCGGCGCTGGGTTTTGATCGGCTGTATGTCGACCCGGTCAGCGCCACGGTGCTGGGCCGTCGCCAGCAGGTGGCGTGCTGCTTTGCCCGCGAACAGCTGGTGCCCTTTGTTTACTACGCCCATTACAGCCTGCTGGCCGGCGATACCGGCGAGCTGGTGATGGGCCTGGTGGCGCTGGTGTGGCTGATTGATTCGGTGCTGGCGGTGTGGCTGACCCTGCCCCGCCGCGCGCCGATATGGCAGCGCGCGTTCTGGAGCAAATGGCGCACGGCCTGGCAGATCAAACCCAGGGCCGGCGCCATCCGCCGCACCCTGGACCTGCACCGTGCCGGCAGCCTGTGGTTATGGTCAACGCTGCTGGCACTGGCTTTTACCAGCCTGTACTTCAATCTGCGCGCGCCGTTGTATACGCCCCTGGTCAACTGGTTTTCGCCACTGACGCCCTCGGTGTTCGAGCAGCGCGCCGGCCAGGTGCATCCACCGGAGGCCGCGTTGCTGAATTTTGACCGGGCGGTAGACCTAGCCGAGCAGGAAGCCCAGCGTCGCGGCTGGAGCCTGCGCCCCACGCGGGTGTTTTATATCCCGCCCAGCGGGGTGTTTGGCGTGTCGTTCGAGAAATCGCCGAACGCCTGGGGCCTGCGCGGTTCGATCATCTACCTGGATGACCAGGACGGCCGCGTGGTGCAGGTACAGGCACCCGATAGCGGTAGCGCGGGCGATCTGTTTACCCAGTGGATGTTCCCGCTACACAGCGGGCAGATAGCCGGGCTCACAGGGCGGATTTTTATCCTGCTCTGCGGCCTGGCGGTATGCATGCTATCGGTGACCGGCGTACTGATCTGGTGGAAAAAACGCACGGCCCGCGGCCACCGTCGGCAGCCGTAGGCCGATGGCTTACACCAGGGTTTCGCTGCGCTGGCGTTCGACCATGGCGGCACCTACAGCTGCATCAGCCACTGCGGCACTGGCGCGTTGCAGCTCGGCCTGTTGGGCCTGACGGGCCTGGTCATCCGCCAGGCGATACAGCTCGATAGTGCCGTCCAGATGCTCGATCAGGGCCGTGCAGCTCTCGACCCAATCGCCGCAGTTCATATATTCCACATCGCCCATCTGGCGGATTTCAGCATGGTGGATATGGCCGCAAACCACGCCATTGAAGTCGCGCTTCTTGCACTCGTGGGCAATGGCTTCTTCAAAGTCGCTGATAAAGTTCACCGCCGTCTTGACCTTGTGCTTGAGGTACGCCGACAGCGACCAGTAGCCGTAGCCGTACTTGCGCCGCCAGTGGTTGAGCCAGCGGTTGAGGGTCAGGGTGAACTCGTAGGCCGAGTCGCCGAGAAAGGCCAGCCAACGGTGGTAGCGAGTGATCACGTCGAACTGGTCGCCATGCACCACCAGCAGGCGGCGGCCGTCGGCGGTGATGTGCTCGGCCTCATCCACCAGCTGGATATTGCCCAGGATCAGCTTCGAGTAGCGGCGCAGAAACTCGTCGTGGTTGCCGGTGACATACACCACCTCGGTGCCGCGCTTGCTCATGGTCAGCAGGCGGCGAATCACGTTGGTGTGGGCCTGGGGCCAGAAGATGCCGCTGCGCAGGCGCCAGCCGTCGATGATATCGCCCACCAGATAGACCTTGTCCGCCTGGTAGCGCTTGAGGAATTGCGACAGGTGTTCGGCCTGGCAATCCTTGGTGCCCAGGTGCACATCGGAAATCCACAGGGTACGTACACGTTGCTTACGGCTGGGTTTTGCGAGCTGAGCGCTGCTCATGGGGCGGCCTCCGGCAGGGTTTAAACGAGGGTGAAGCCTGGCGGTGACCTGGGTATGACAAGCAC
>JBCECW010000368.1:0-4750 GCA_039207785.1 Pseudomonas sp.
TCGGCAATGCCTTTGATCACCCCCAGCACATGGCCGATGGCGGTGCTGGCCGTGACCAGCTGCGCAACGGACTGGGCCGAGCCGTGGATACCGTCGGCCAGTTGCTGGATATTGCGGCTTTGCGCACCGACGTGCGCCCTGCCCTGTGCCGCCGCAACGTTGGCGCTGGCCGCACCGTCGGCGGTATGCACGGCGTTGCGCGCCACTTCCTGGGCGGTGGCGGTCATCTGCTGCATGGCCGTGGCCACATGCTCGACCCGCTCGCGCTGGCGACTCATCGCCTCGCTGCTGGCGCCCGCCACCTGCTGTACCCGCTGCGCCTGGGTATCTACTTCGGCGGCGATATCGCGGCCCTCGGCGATCAGTTGCCGCACCCGGGCCAGGGTTCGATTGAGCACTTGCCCCAATGCCTGCACTTCATCGCGGCTACGACCCTGGTATTGCACGGTAAGGTCACCCGCGGCCAAGTCCTCCAGGGTACGGCCCAAGCCGCTCAGCGCCGCGCGCAGGGCGCTGTAGAAAGCGGCGTACAGGTACAGCACCAACCCCAGTGCGCCGGCTACCAGGCCACCCTGCAGCAGCATGCGTTGCTGGCTGGCCGCGCGCTCTTGCTGCAGTTGCTGCTCAAGGCTAGCCAGTACAGCCGGTTCATAGGCCAAGGCCTGTTGCTGATGGCTGGATTGCTCGGCGAAATAGTCCGGCCAGGCGGTGCTCAGCGTGTCAGCCTCAAGCACGTCCTGTTGCACCGTCGCCGCGAGCGCGGTAAGCCCGGCTATCGCCTGGTGCAGCGCGGCACTGACGGTGCCTGGCAATGCACGGGTGGTCGCCAGCGCCTGCCATTCGCTGACTAAACCCTCCAGGTCCACCGTCGCACTGTCGAGCTGATCATTGTTACTGCCCTGCAACTGGCCCAGCGCCAGCACCTGCGCACCGATGGCCCGGCCTTGGCCCGTAAGGGCGCGAACCCGTGCCGCATTGCGGCCAAGCAAGTCCACTTGCTGGCGTATCTGCGGCGAATAGTTCTGCGTCAGCCCGGCACCGCTGGCGGCCAGCTCAAGCAACTGCGGCGCCTGGCCAAGCACCTGCTGCAGTCGGCTTTGCCGCTCGCCATAGGGCAGTTGCACCACGCCACCTACGTCCTCAACCAGTTGGTCGCGCAGATGCAGGAATGCCGCCGCGCTATCGGCCTCCTGCCAGGGTGCACGCAGCGCGGCCAGGCTCGCCAACGCGGCACTCAGCAAGGGCTGCAACTGGCCTTGGTCCGCGGCCACGGCCTGGCGGTTGCGCAGCGCCACGTTGAGGTCGTGCAAGGCTTGCAAACGGCTTAGCACGTCCAGGCTTTGCCTGAGCGGTTGCAGGCCGGCCAACTGGCTTTCCACCCGCTGGATTTCAGCGTCACGCTCGGCCACCAGCAACCCGCTGGCCAGCACAATCGGCAGCAGGATAAACAGGCTGAGCACGGCGAACTTGCCGCGCAAACGCAAGCGATCCAGCAGACGGACGCCAGGGACTATCAGACGGTTCATGCTGCGCACTCCTGGTCCAGGTTTTTTATTGTTTTTACCGGTGCCTCAGCGGTTGTGCCGGCGGGCAATCAACAGCGACGCCAAGGCCGGCATCAGCACCAGCGCACCGACCATATTCCAGAGAAACAACAGCACCAGCAGCAGGCCCATATCGGCCTGGAATTTCAGCGCCGAGAACCACCAGGTGGCGACCCCCAGTGCCAGGGTCACGCCGGTAAAGGCCACCGAGGTGCCGGTGGTTTTCAGTGCCTGGAAAAACGCCTCGCCAAAGCGCGAACCCTGCTGCAGAAAGCCTTCCAGGCGGCTGTACAGATAGATGCCGTAATCAACACCAATACCGACGCCAAGGGCGATAACCGGCAGCGTGGAGATCTTCACGCCCAGGCCCATCCTGGCCATCACCGCCTCGCACAACACCGTGGACAGGTACAGCGGCGCCATGATCGCCAGCATCACTTTCAGCGAGCGGAACTCCCACAACACCACGGCGCCGATAATCACGAACACCAGCACCAGCATCAGCCGCTCGGACTGCTGGATCACCTGATTGGTCGCCGCTTCGATACCGGCATTACCGGCGGCGGGCAGCACCTGGATAACGCCCGTGTCGTACTCGCGGGTAAACCCCTCCAGTGCGGCGACCACCGCGTTCAAGGTCTGGGCTTTATGGTCAGCCAGGTACAGGGTGATGGGCGCCATGCTGCAATCGGCGTTCACCAGCTCGGAGGCAACCCCCAGGCGCGCGGTGTTCATCACATAGGGGTCGCGGGAGAACTCGGCCCACTTGGGGTTGCCCTCGTTACGCGCGACGATGGCAAAGCGCATCTGCCGGTACAGCGACTGCACCGACTCCACACCCGGCACCTCACGCATGCGTTGCTCCAGGCGGTTGGCCAGGTCCGCTGCGGCGAATCGCGCGCACTGTTCGGCTGGGGTTTTCAGCATCAGCACAAATACATCGGTGCTGGTGGTGTAGTGCGCCAGCAGGTAGGCGTTGTCCTGGTTGTAGCGCGCCTCTGGGCGAAACTCGGGAGCGCCTTTGTCCAGGTCACCAATCTGCAACCCCTGGCGGGCGTGATAGCCATAGCCCAACAGCACCAGTGCCAGCAGAACCAGGGGCACGGCAACGCGCAGTTCCACCACCCGCCGTACGCGGCTGAAAATCGGCCAGGCGTACCCCAGGCGCCGTTGCTGCTTGGCCAGGCCGGCGGGGCTGATTCCGACATAGGACATCAATACCGGCAGCAGGAACATCTTGGTAAACAGCGCGACAAACACGCCAATGCTGGCGGTAATGGCCAACTGCTGGATCACGCCAATGTCGATCACCAGCAAGGTGACAAACCCTACCGCGTCGGCCAGCAAGGCCGTGGAGCCGGGAATAAACAGGGCCTGGAAGGTGCGCCGCGAGGCCTGCAAGGCGCTGGCGCCCTGGCCCATTTCGCTCATCATCAGGTTGATGTTCTGCACCGCATGGCTGATGCCAATGGCAAAGATCAGAAAGGGCACCAGGATCGAGTAAGGGTCCAGGCCATAACCCAGCAAGCTGAGCAGGCCCAACTGGCAGACCACCGTCAGCAGGCAGGTCAGCACCGTCACGAGCGTGCTGCGCCAGCAGCGGCAGTACCAGAACAGCAGCACCGTGATCAGGCCAACGGTAATGGCAAAGAACAGGGCGATATCGGCGGCGGCGGCCAACAGGTCGCCGACGATCTGGGCAAAACCCACCACGCGGATGGTCACGCCCTTGGCGGCGAAGTGCTGGCGTACCTGCTGTTCCAGATCCTGGCTAAAGCGGCCATAGTCCAGCGGCTGGCCGCTTTGCGGGTCGTTTTCCAGCAACGGCACGCGGATGACCGCCGAGGTAAAGTCATTGGCGACAAAACTGCCGACCATCCCGGCGCGCTGCACGTTTTTGCGCACCTCGGCCAGGGCCCGTTCGCTGCCATCGTAGTTGTCGGGAATTACCCGTCCGGCACGCAGCCCCTCGGTGGTCACCTCCGACCACAGGGCGTTGGGGGTCCACAAGGATTTGAGATTGCCGCGGTCCACGCCCGGCAGGTAGAACAGCGCGTCATTGACCTCGCGCAGGGTGGCCAGGTACGCCTTGTCGAAGATCTGCCCGCGCGGGTTTTGCACCACTACGCGCACCACATTGCTCTGTGGCCGTAGCACGTCCTGGTACTGCAGGTAGTTGGCGATATAGGGGTGGTTAGCGGGGATCATCCGCGTAAAGCTGGCGTCCGGGCGCAGCTCCAGCGCCTGGTAACCCAGCAGCAGCGACGCCAGCAGGAAAAAGCCCAGCACCGCCAGGCGATGGCCAAACAGCAGCCGGTCAATGGCCTGCAGGCAGCGGTCCATCAGGCTCGGGCTCAGCGGTTCGCGGGCCATTTTCATATGAGAGGTCATGGCTGCACCTGCGCGCTCGGGGTGGTGGGGATGGCCATAAACCCGCCAGGGCCCACCAACGCCAGTTGGCCATCGGGCAATTGACTGACCGCCAGCAGCGGCGCCTTGCTGGCCAGCGGCCGCGGGCTGAAATGCAGGTCGGCGCCAGCGTGCAGCAAGGCCCCGCCCTGCCCGGCCAACACCACGGTGCCGTCACGCAGTTGGGTGCCGCCATACAGGTTGGCGGCTACTGGCAAAGCGAGTGGTTGCCAGTGCTGGCCCTGGTCGGCGCTGACGTACAAGGTGCCGCCAAAACCCAGTGCCAGCACACGGCCGTCAGCCAAGGCGAGCAACTTGTACAGCGAAGCGTCGGTCAGCACCTGGGTGGCCAGCCAGTGCTCGCCATCATCCAGCGAGCGATACAGGCGCCCACCCTCGCCTGCGACCATTACGCTGCCGTCGGCCAGGCCCAACACTGTGTTCAGGTGCAAGCGCTCCGGGTTGTCCAGACCGGGCACATAGGCCCAGCTTTGCCCACCGTCACGGGTGCGCAGCAAGGTGCCATACGCGCCCGCCGCCCAACCGTTGTGACTGTCGCGAAACCACACATCCAGCAGCGGCCGCGCCGCGCCGTGTTGTGCGCCGGCGGTTACGTCATCGAGAAAGAAATGCGCGTTGTCCAACGCCAGGCTGGCCGCCGCGTCGTCTGCGGCAACAGCGCCGGCACCTTCGGCATTGGCCACCTCGGCTTGCGCCGCGGTCACCATCAGCGTGTTGATGGCCAGGCCATCGAGTTGCTTGTGCCAGTGCCGGCCGCCATCGCCGCTGTGCAGGAT
>JBCECW010000369.1:0-4723 GCA_039207785.1 Pseudomonas sp.
CCCTTGTTTTCCATAAAGGGCAGCAGCGACTCCTCCAGGTCGTAGCGGTAGCTGGTGTTGTCCATATCGAAGACGGCGTAGTTGCCCTGGTTGGCATTGGCCGCAATCATGGCGTCCAGCTGTTTGGCGGCCTCGGCGGGCCAGTGCTTCAATTCGGTGGCGGCAGCGGCATGGCCGGCCAGGCTTAGCGACAGTGCGGCGGCAAACAGTGTGCGAGCAAGTTTCATGATCGACCCCCTAGAGTTAAAGGTCGACGCTAACAAATGACCATGACAAGCCTGCTTCCTTAGCGACGGTGCAATTGCTCTGCACGCCATGGACCATCGTGAAAACGGCATTGCGCCCCGAGAACGACGAGGTAACGCCTAATGAAGATCGGCCTGATCTCCGACACCCATGGCCTGCTGCGCCCCGAGGCATTGGCGGCGCTCGAAGGCTGCGAGCGCATTGTGCATGCCGGCGATATCGGCAACCCGGGCATCCTCGAAGCCCTGCGCGAGTTGGCGCCATTGACGGCAGTGCGCGGCAATAACGACGAGGACGACAGCTGGGCCAGCAGCGTGCCGACCCATGCGGTGCTGCGCATCGACGGCGTCGGTATTTACGTAGTGCATGAAATGGCCGATGTGCCCGAGCAGTTGCCGGCGGGTATCGAGGTGGTGGTGACCGGGCATTCGCACAAGCCGCTGCAAAAACAGCGGCATGGCGTGCTCTATATCAACCCCGGCAGCGCCGGGCCGCGGCGCTTCAAGTTGCCGATCAGCATCGGCTTTCTGCATATCGAAAACGGCCAGGTAACCGGCGAGCTACGCGAGCTTGTATAGCGAGTATCGGTGCGCTCCGCGCACCAACCCGCTCAGCTAACCCCCATATAGCGATCCGCCCGGTGATTGATCGCCAGCACCATATTCAGCGCCAGCGCGCCGAGGATCGACAGCCCGACCTTTTCCGGCGCAATCACAAACAGCGACGCCAGCACGATGGTCGCGTCCACGCCCATCTGCACCCAACCGGCGCGCACGCCAAAACGCTCCTGCAGAAACAGCGCGAGGATATTGACCCCGCCCAGGCTGGCGCGATGACGGAATAGCATCAGCAACCCCAAGCCCATCGCCAAGCCACCAAACACCGCCGCATACAGTGGGCTCAGGTGGTTGAACGACACCCAGGTCGGCGTCAGCTCGGCCAGCACCGACACCAGCGCCACCGCGCAACCGGTACGCAGGGTAAAACTCCAGCCCATGCGCCAGATGCCCAGCAGGTAGAACGGCAAGTTGAGTGCAAAAAACATCAGGCCAAACGGCACGCCCAACTGGTACTTGAGCAGAAACGCCAGACCCACCATACCGCCGGTCAGCAACCCGGCATGGGCGTAGAAGGCGATACCCAGTGCCACCATGGCGGTGCCGGAGACCATGGCCAGGCCGTCTTCCCACAGCGGATGGCGAATAAATACCTGGGCGACTGTGTCCGCCTCGGCGGCGGCCGGCGTGTTGTCTTGCATGGGTAAACCTCGAAAATAAACGCACGCCGCCCCGAGCGGGGCAGCGTGTTTAGCGTAGTCAGCGGGGCGGGGGCTGCGGGTTAGCGCTTGTCCCAGACTTCGAAGCTGTAGGCCGGCGTATCGCCGCTGGCCTCGTGCTCGATGCTGGAGGCCTGGTGCCAGGCGGCTTCATCGAACTCGGGAAACCAGGCATCGCCTCTTGGGCGCAAGGCCACGCGGGTCAGGTACAGGCGCTGGGCCAGGGCCAGGCCTTGCTCGTAGAGCTGCGCGCCGCCGATCAGCATCAGCTCGTCGGCATCTTCGGCCTTGGCCCAGGCGTCAGCACGTTCAATAGCCGCTTCCAGCGAGGGGAAGACCTCCGCGCCCTGCACCTGCAGGCCGGCCTGGCGGCTGACCACCAGGTTGAGGCGACCCGGCAAGGGGCGGCCGAGGGAGTCCCAGGTTTTGCGGCCCATGATGATCGGCTTGCCGAGGGTCATGGCCTTGAAGTGCTTGAGGTCCGCTGGCAGGTGCCAGGGCAATTGGTTGTCGCGGCCAATCACGCGGTTATCAGCGAGGGCTGCGATCAGGCAGAGGGGCAAGGTCGTATTCATGGCGGCGAGGATAACGGCAAGGCCGGCGGAAAAAAAGCAAACGGATGATGGGCTGTGAAGGGTTATCCTCCCAGCCACTGCCGTTTTTGCCATGAGCCTTTGCATGACCGAAACAAAACTGTCCCGCCTGCAACGCCTGTGGCTGATCGAAGCCGTGCGTTTGCGTGAAGAACAGGCCGGCCCGCTGGAAGACCGCGAGGCCAACCGTATCGCCAGCCAGCAGGGCGGCGAACTGACTACCCGTATCGAAACCCGTGCCCTGTGGCTGGCACAGCGCGACGGCATGTACAACGCCTTGCTGCATTGGCACCAGGGCGCCGTGCTGGCCTTGTGGCTGCTGCTGGCGCTGGCAGTGGTCAGCGGCGCCGGCCTGGGCGTGGCGGCCCTGGGCGATGGCGTGCGGCCGGTCAATCTGATGTGGGCGCTGGGCAGCCTGCTGGGCTTGCACCTGCTGACCCTGCTCGGCTGGGCCGGCGGCTTTCTATTCGCCGGTAGCGGCAGCGCGGCACTGGGCCGCCTGTGGTTATGGCTAAGCGAAAAATTCGCCCGCGATGCCCAGGCAGTGCAACTGGCGCCGGCATTGCTGGTGCTGCTGCAGCGCCAGCGCTTGAACCGCTGGGCCGTGGGCCTGCTGGTGCACGGCCTGTGGACGCTGCTATTGCTCAGCGCCCTGGGCAGCCTGCTAACGCTGTTGGCGACCCGCCGTTACGGCTTTGTCTGGGAGACCACGCTGCTGGGCAGCGACACCTTTGTCAGCGTAATCCAGGCCCTCGGCGCCCTGCCCCATCTACTGGGCTTCAACACTCCGGCGGTGGAGCTGATCCGCGCTGCTGGCACCGATGCCATCGCCGCAGAAAGCGCACGGCAGGCCTGGGCCGTGTGGGTGCTAGGCATGCTGGTGTGCTACGGCCTGCTGCCGCGTCTGCTGCTTGCCCTGCTCTGCGCTTGGCGTTGGCAGCAGGGCAAAGCGCGCTTGCAGCTGGACCTCGACCTACCCGGCTACCGCCTGCTACGCGAGCGCCTGCAACCCAGCAGCGAACGACTTGGCGTGACCGATGCCGCGCCCGAGCAGCTAGCCCACGTGCAGGCATCCGCGCCGGCGACGGCCAGCGATGGGGCGCTGCTGGTGGCCATCGAGCTGGACCCACGCCGCCCGTGGCCGCCGACCTTGCCCAAAGGTATTGCCAACGCCGGGGTGATCGACAGCCGCGAGCAGCGCCAGCACTTGCTCGACCAGCTCAGCCGCTTTCCACCGGCGCGACTGGCGATTGCCTGCGACCCGAGCCGCTCGCCAGACCGCGGCACCCTGGCGCTGCTGGCCGAGCTGGCGCGCTACGCCGGGCAGACGCGGGTGTGGTTGCTGGCACCGGAGCCGGGGCAGGCGCTGGACAGTCAACGCCTGGAAGATTGGCATGGGGCGCTGGATGGATTGCAGCTGGAATGGCGGCAAGGGGCGCCGTTGGGGTGGTTGGAGGTGGGCAATGAGTAACGTACACGCCTGCCGGCCCTCTCCCCCCGCCCTCTCCCGCAAGCGGGCGAGGGAGCTTGAACGCGTACTCGGTCAGTTCCCCTCGCCCGCCTGCGGGAGAGGGGCTAGGGGTGAGGGCCAGCCATGACACTAAAACTCGCCGTAGTCGGCCACACCAACGTCGGCAAAACATCCCTGCTGCGCACCCTGACCCGCGATGTGGGGTTTGGCGAGGTGTCTCATCGCCCCAGCACCACCCGCCATGTCGAGGGCGCACGCTTGTCGGTGGATGGCCAGCCACTGCTGGAGCTGTACGACACCCCCGGCCTGGAAGATGCCATCGCCCTGCTCGACTACCTGGAGCGCCTCGACCGCCCTGGCGAACGCCTGGATGGCCCGGCACGCCTCGCGCGTTTTCTTGCCAGCAGCGAGGCGCGGCAACGCTTCGAACAGGAAGCCAAGGTGCTGCGCCAATTGCTTGCCTCGGACGCCGGCCTGTATGTGATCGACGCCCGCGAGCCGGTACTGGCCAAGTACCGCGACGAACTGGCGGTGCTCGGCAGCTGCGGCAAACCCTTGCTGCCGGTGCTCAACTTTGTCACCAGCGCCCAGCAGCGCGAGGACGAATGGCGCGACGCCCTGGCTCGCCTCGGCCTGCATGCCCTGGTGCGCTTCGACACCGTGGCACCGCCCCTGGATGGTGAGCGACGCCTGTATGAAAGCCTGGCCTTGTTGCAGGAAAAGTCCCGCCCGCAATTGGAGCGCCTGATCGCCGACCACGAAGCCCAGGCCGAGGCTCGACGCGGCGCCGGGCTACGCCTGATTGCCGAGTTGCTGGTGGATTGCGCGGCGTGCCGGCGCAGTGTCGGCACCGATGAGCAGGCACAGGTGCAGGCGTTGCACCAGAGCATCCGCCAGCGTGAGCAAGCCTGTGTACAGGCCCTGCTGCGCTTGTATGCCTTCCGCCAGGACGATGCGCACGCCAGCGACTTGCCCCTGCTGGACGGGCGCTGGGGCGACGACCTGTTTAACCCGGAAACCCTCAAGCAGCTGGGTGTGCAGGTTGGCAGCG
Organism: Pseudomonas sp.; assembly: GCA_039207785.1. Taxonomy (GTDB): domain Bacteria; phylum Pseudomonadota; class Gammaproteobacteria; order Pseudomonadales; family Pseudomonadaceae; genus Aquipseudomonas. The sequence continues at coordinate 4,638 of JBCECW010000369.1, forward strand.
GCATGGCTGCTGGCGCAGCGGCGGGCGCCGGAATTGATCTGATGGTTGGCGGCCTGACCCTGGGCGCTGCAACGATATTGGGCGCG
>JBCECW010000370.1:0-4694 GCA_039207785.1 Pseudomonas sp.
GTTTACCGCTTGCCGCCCTCGCTTCCCATAGCGCGGCGAGCAATCGTTACCAGCCGCTGCCAGCCCATTCCAGCGGGCACACGGCGTCTACTTCATCCATTTCCACAGCACCGTCCAGCACTTCGCCAGCCAGCAGCGAAGCCGCAAAAAACAGCAGCTCCGTATTAGGCCGCGCCGTTAATACCTTGGGTGTGCGCTATCGCTGGGGCGGCAGTTCGCCGGAGAAAGGCTTCGATTGCAGCGGCCTGGTGCGCTACGCCTTTGACGATATCGACTCGGTCGACCTGTCGCGCACCTCCAACGCCATGGCCCGCACCGACGGCAAGAAAGTCGCCCGTGGCGACCTCGAGCCAGGCGACCTGCTGTTTTTCAATATCCGTGGCGGGCGCATCAACCACGTGGCCATCTACCTGGGCAACGACCGCTTTATCCACGCACCACGGCGCGGCAAGGCGGTGACCATCGACACCCTGAACAAGCCGTACTGGAAAAACCGCTACGCCATGGCCAAGCGCGTGCTGCCCAGCGACGAGCCGCAGTTACGGGTGACCACCCGCTAAACCCGCAAAAACGAAAAAGGCTGCCACTGGCAGCCTTTTTTATTAACGCGAACGCTTAACGGAAACGCCGGCCGCTGTCTTCGTCGCTGGTTTCCAGCGACAAGCCCTGGGACATGCTGGTCAGGTGATCGCCGTCGGTTTCCGAACCGAGCTTGATCATCAGGCGCAGGTCGTTCGCCGAGTCGGCGTAAGCCAAGGCATCTTCGTAGGTAATTTCGCCCTGGCTGTAGAGCTGATACAGCGCCTGGTCGAAGGTCTGCATGCCTTGCTCGGTGGAGCGCTTCATCAGCGCCTTGAGCTCGTGCACTTCGCCCTTACGAATCAGGTCAGCGGCCAACGGGGTGTTGATCAACACCTCGATCACGGCGCGGCGGCCTTTGCCATCCGGGGTCGGAATCAGTTGCTGGGCGACGATGGCCTTGAGGTTCAAGGACAAGTCCATCCACACCTGCTGCTGCCGGTCGGCGGGGAAGAAGTTGATGATGCGGTCCAGCGCCTGGTTGGCGTTGTTGGCGTGCAAGGTGGCCAGGCACAGGTGGCCGGTTTCGGCGAAGGCCACGGCGTGGTCCATGGTTTCGCGAGTCCGCACCTCACCGATCAGGATCACGTCGGGAGCCTGACGCAGGGTGTTTTTCAGCGCTACTTCAAACGATTCGGTGTCGATACCCACTTCGCGCTGAGTAACGATGCAGCTCTGGTGCTGGTGGATGTACTCGATGGGGTCTTCGATGGAGATGATATGGCCGCTGCTGTTCTTGTTGCGGTAGCCGATCATGGCCGCCAGCGAGGTGGACTTGCCGGTACCTGTCGCGCCCACGAACAGCACCAGGCCGCGCTTGGTCAGGGCCAGCTTCTTCAGCACCTCGGGCAGCTTGAGGTCTTCGAGGGTTGGAATATTGGTTTCGATGCGACGCAGCACCATGCCGGCCAGGTTGCGCTGGTAGAAGGCGCTGACACGGAAGCGGCCAATGCCACGGGCGCTGATGGCGAAGTTGCATTCGTGGTTTTCGGCAAAGTCGCGGCGCTGCTGCTCGTTCATCACTGCATGCACGGTTTCCCGGGCCTGCTCGGGCGACATCGGCGTCTTGGTGATCGGCATGATCTTGCCGTTGACCTTCATCGAAGGCGGCACGCCCGCGGTGATAAACAGGTCGGAACCACCTTTCTCGACCATCAGACGCAGCAGCTTTTCAAATTCCATCGAAGTTCTCGCCTATCACGCAACCTTGCCACGGCGACCGAAAGCCACCGCCACCCCATGGGGCAACCGGCTGCGCGCGTGTAGCGCAACCCGTTCATATACGAAGCTGTGCATATTCTGCTGTCTGCCACGCACTTCCAAGCGGGCAGACGTGCAGGATGGGATATGCGTCAGAAATTTTCCGGGGTTTTCGCCTTTTCGCGCGCGGCATCCTTGGAAACCAGGCCCTTGGCGACCAGGCCCTTGAGGCACGAGTCGAGGGTCTGCATGCCCAGCGCACCACCGGTTTGAATGGCCGAGTACATCTGCGCCACTTTGTCTTCACGGATCAGGTTACGGATCGCCGGGGTGCCGATCATGATTTCGTGGGCCGCGACCCGACCGCCGCCGATCTTCTTCAGCAGGGTTTGCGAGATAACCGACTGCAGCGATTCAGAGAGCATGGAACGGACCATGGACTTTTCTTCGGCCGGGAATACGTCGACCACGCGGTCGATCGTCTTGGCCGCCGAGGTGGTGTGCAGCGTGCCGAATACCAGGTGACCGGTTTCCGCGGCGGTCAGCGCCAGGCGGATGGTTTCCAGGTCGCGCATCTCACCCACCAGGATGATGTCCGGGTCTTCCCGCAGTGCCGAACGCAGGGCTTCGCTGAAGCCCAAGGTGTCGCGGTGCACTTCGCGCTGGTTGATCAGGCACTTTTTCGATTCGTGCACGAACTCGATCGGGTCTTCGACGGTGAGGATGTGGTGGTATTTGTTGCTGTTGATGTAGTCGAGCATGGCCGCCAGGGTGGTGGACTTGCCCGAACCGGTTGGCCCGGTGACCAGCACCAGCCCGCGCGGTACATCGGAAATCTTCTTGAAGATCTCGCCCATGCCCAGGTCTTCCATGGACAGGACCTTGGACGGAATCGTCCGGAATACCGCACCGGCACCGCGGTTCTGGTTAAAGGCGTTAACCCGGAAGCGCGCGACGCCCGGCACTTCGAAGGAGAAGTCGGTCTCCAGGAACTCTTCGAAATCCTTGCGCTGCTTGTCGTTCATGATGTCGTAGATCAGCGCGTGTACCTGCTTGTGATCCAGTGCCGGCAGGTTGATCCGACGGACATCGCCATCGACCCGAATCATCGGCGGCAAACCCGCCGAGAGGTGCAGGTCTGAAGCGCCCTGTTTCGCGCTGAAGGCGAGCAGCTCAGTGATATCCATGGAACTCCCTAATTAAGAGCGTCTAAGACGAGCGTCTAATGACTGGCAAGCAGGTAGAATGCCGCTGAACATTGGCGGCTGGTGTAGGTAATGTCCACGATAGCAGAGAATATTGCAAAGCTCGGTGAGCGTATCCGTGAGGCGGCGCAAGCCTCGCAGCGAGATTTGCAGCACATCGGCCTGCTGGCCGTCAGCAAAACCAAGCCTGCCGCTGCCGTACGCGAGGCGCATGCCGTCGGCCTCGTCGATTTCGGCGAAAACTACCTGCAAGAAGCCCTTGGCAAGCAGGCTGAATTGACTGACTTGCCCTTGATCTGGCACTTCATCGGCCCCATTCAGTCGAACAAGACCAAAGCCATCGCCGAGCATTTCGACTGGGTACATTCGGTGGACCGCCTGAAAATCGCCCAACGCCTCTCCGAGCAACGCCCCGCCCAGCTGCCGCCGCTGAATATCTGCCTGCAGGTAAATGTCAGTGGCGAAGCGAGCAAATCCGGCTGCGCACCCGAAGAACTGCCGGCCCTGGCGGCGGCCGTGGCGCAATTGCCCAACCTGCGTTTGCGCGGGCTGATGGCGATTCCCGAACCCACCGACGACATCACCGCCCAGCACCAGGCCTTCGCCACCGTTCGCGCTCTGCAAACCAGCCTGGCCCTGCCCGGCCTCGACACCTTGTCGATGGGCATGAGCCATGACCTGGAAGCGGCCATCGCCGAAGGCGCCACCTGGGTGCGCATCGGCACGGCGCTGTTTGGCGCCCGCGACTATGGCCAGCAACCCTCTGCATAAACAACTGCAACCCATGCCCTATTAAAGGAAGCGATTTATGAGCAACCCCCGTATTGCCTTTATTGGCGCCGGTAACATGGCCGCCAGCCTGATCGGCGGCCTGCGCGCCCAAGGCATGGATGGCCAACTGATCAGCGCCAGCGACCCCGGCGCCGAGCAACGCGCCAAGATCGCCGCCGAACACGGCATCAGCGTGTTCGCCAATAACGCCGATGCCGTCAAAGGCGCCGATGTGGTGGTGCTGGCGGTCAAACCGCAGGCAATGAAAACCGTGTGCCTGGCCCTGGCGGCCGAGCTGCAGAGCAACCAGGTGGTGGTGTCGATTGCCGCCGGCATTACCTGCGCCAGCCTGCAAACCTGGCTAAGCACCGCCGAGGCGCCCACTCGCGCCATCGTGCGCTGCATGCCCAACACCCCGGCGTTGCTGCGCCAGGGCGTCAGCGGCCTGTTTGCCAACAGCGAAGTAAGCGCTGCCCAGCGCCAGCAGGCCGAGCAGTTGCTGTCGGCCGTCGGCGTGGCGCTGTGGCTGGATGAAGAACACCTGATCGATGCCGTTACCGCCGTTTCCGGCAGTGGCCCGGCGTATTTCTTCCTGCTGATCGAAGCGATGACCGCTGCCGGCGAAAAGCTTGGCCTGCCGGCTGCCACTGCCGCCCAGCTGACCTTGCAAACCGCCCTGGGTGCTGCACGCATGGCCGTGGCCAGCGACGTGGATGCTGCCGAGCTGCGCCGCCGCGTAACCTCGCCGGCCGGCACCACGGAAGCGGCGATCAAAACCTTCCAGGCCGGTGATTTTGAGGCCCTGGTGGAAAAAGCACTCAACGCCGCGGCGCATCGCTCGGCGGAACTGGCCGAGCAATTGGGCCAATAAGGAGCTGATGATGATTGGATTGAACACCGCTGCCGTCTACATCCTGCAAACCCTGGGCAGCATGTACC
>JBCECW010000371.1:0-4682 GCA_039207785.1 Pseudomonas sp.
GTACCAGACCGCGCTGTACGGCGGCTTGGCATTGGGCTCGTTTCTATGGGGCCATCTGGCGCAGACCATGGGCGTGCACGGTGCCTTGCTGGCGGCCGGCAGCCTGATGTTTGCCTGCGCGCTGTTGCTGTATCAGTCGCGTTTGCCGGAGCTGGATGCCACCAATATCGCCCATGCACCGGCCACATTGCCGGGCCAACCCACCTTTGTCTTCAACCCCGAGCGTGGCTCGGTGCTGGTAACCATCGAGTACCGCATTGCCAGCGAGCGCACCCGCGAGTTTGTCAAAGCGGTGCAGGGGCTACGCCGCTTGCGTCTGCGCAATGGCGCCCTGCGTTGGGCGATGTACCGCGACGTCAGCGATCAGGAGCTATGGCAAGAGGTGCTGGTGGTGGACAACTGGTTGCAGCACTTGCGCATGCTCGATCGCCTGACCCTGTTCGACAAAACCCTGATCGACAATGTGCTGTTGCTGCACAGCGGCGATGAACCGCCGCGGGTGCGTCACGGCGTGAGTTTCGAGTCCGGCAACTACGAGACGGGGGGCTAGGCCTCGGCGGCCTTTGGCGCAGGTGTGGGTTTGACCACCAGCCATAGCGCCAGGCCGATCAGCAAGCCGCCATACAGGTAGGCCCAGGACAGCGGCTCGCCCAGCAGCAACACGCCCCACAACACGCCAAAGGGCGGTACCGCGAAGGTCACGGTAGAGGCCTTGATCGGACCGATATCGGTGATCAGGCGGAAGTACAGCACGTAGGCAAACGCGGTGCACACCAAGCCCAGACCGGCCAGCGACAACCATACGGTCATGCCGCCCCAACTGGCGGGCGGTTGTTCCACCAGCGCATAGCCAAACAGTGGCAGCAGAAACAGGGTGGCGCCAAACATGCTGCCGCAGGCGGTGACGCGGTTATCCAGGGGCACGCCGCCCAGCCATTTGCGCGTTAGAAAACCGGCAAAGCCATAGCAGGTGGTGGCGATCAGGCAGGCGAGGGCGCCCCAGAGCAATTGCGCATCGAAGGCCACCGGCCCGGTGCGGGTTAACAGGCCGACGCCAAACAGACCCAGCAATACGCCAAGGGACTTGCTCGGGGTGGGCGGTTCGGCAAAAAACAGCATGCCGATCAGCACACCCATCAGCGGGGTGGTGGCATTGAAAATCGAGGAATAGCCGGCCGGTAGCACCATGGCTGCCAGGCAATAGAGGGTGGCGGGCAGCCCCGAGTTGATCACCCCCAGCGCCAGGCAGTGGCGCCACTTGCCGTGGAAATTCCACTGCACGCGCATCACCGCAAGAATCACCACCAGGCCGACCGCCGCCAAACCCACGCGAAAGAATGCACTGGGCAGTGGCCCCAGCACCGGCACGATCACCCGCATAAACAGAAAGCTGGCGCCCCAGATGGCAGCCAGGCTAAGCAGGCGAACGTAATCGGCGAGTCTCACGGCAATCTCCAGCCACAAATAAAGAGGCGAGAGTGTTGCCGTACAAACGCGGCTTGGCAATCCGGATATTGCGCGGCAATTACCTGCGTCATCACCTCGGACCATGCCGATGGGGCGCTCAGGATTGGAGTGGTTGCAGAGTCAGAGTTGCCGGTGGGGCGTGTAAGGGCGGGCCGAATTCAGTCGTCGAATTCGTCGTTAGAGGGCGGCGAAGGAATCATCAGCATCAGTTGATGCATATCCACCATCAGGTGGCGACCGACCTTGCGAGCGGGTAGAAGTCCTTGTTTTAAAAGGTTTTCTATCTGTTCTTGCTGGTCGGTAAAGCCGGTCATGGCACCAAAGCGCTTAGCCGTCAGATAACGAGGGCATTGGGCAAACCAGGCGGGTGTGAGTTCTATTGGATTCATAGGGCTTCCTGCACCATCGCGGCCTGTCAGTGCGATGACAGGCTCCATATCCCTTAAATTTTTCCGTAGCTTATTACTAATAGTTAGTAAATCAATCGTGATCTACTGGCCGGTAGTAAAAAGCAGAAATACGGTCTTTATCTCGACAGGACAGTCAGATGAAAAATCAAAACTTCCTCTTCACCGCTGGCCAGCGGCTGCGTGGTTTGCGCGAGCTGATGGGCCTCAAGCGCCCTGCCTTTGCCCAGCTGACGGGTATTGATAGAAAACGCCTGGAAAATATCGAAAGCGGTCAGCAGCGAATGCATGACATCGACTTTGCCAAGGTCTGCAGTCTGTACCCGGAGTTCGCCCGCTGGATTACCTACGGCGGCCCGGTGGATGGCGACCTGATGCACCTGCGGGTGGCCGACTCGGCGCAGATGTCGGCGGTGTACCTAGTGCAATGCAACCCGGTGTTGCTGGAGAACCTTGGCCTGAGCCTGGAAGACTGGACCCGCCGCCATCAGCCCCAGCTGCAATTGATCAGCGAAAGCGAGGCGCTGTTCGAGCGGCAGTTGGCGTTGGAGAGCGATGACGAGGATTACATCGAAGGGCAGGTTGTGCCGGAGGATGACGACGACCTGGCTTAACCGGCAGGCGCAATGGTGGCGGCCAGTTTTTGCAGGTACGCCACCACATCCGGCGCGCCCGCCAGGCGCAGCCCTTCACCCAGGGCAGTGGCCTCGGGCGAATGCTTGGGCAACAGCAGAAATTCCGGGGCGCCGGGGGTGCGCAACATGGCCAGCCGCGCGTAGGGCAGGCCTTTATCCAGCAACAAACCCATAAATTGCGGGTCGCTCCAGGCCTGCACCGGCATGGCCAGCATATGGTAGCCAGCCTGCAGGGCATGCAGGCCAGCGGTATTCAAGCGGTAGCGGGTGATCTCCGCCGGCAGGCTGACCTCCAGCCCACGCAAGCGCGCATAGGCAATGGCGCTGGCAAAGGCTTCGTGGTGATGCTCGCCGGCCCAGTACACGCGGTTGGCCACCCAGTCGGCCTGGCGCAGCACAATCGCTTCACCGGCGAGAAAGCGCGGCAACGCGGTGCTGATGACTTTGACGAAATCCTTGTAGCTGATGATGCGAATACCCTTGCAGGCTTCGCTGCTGGCGTATTGCTCGAAGCTGGCGAACGGCTTGGCATTGAGGTCGCTGCCGCACAGGCCGTCGATCAGGCGCAGGTCAAAGGCGCTGACCTGCTGGGTGTCGTGTTCCACCACCTTGATCAACATGGCATGGGCGTGGGCCTTGTCTTCCTGCACCGGGCCGGACAGGGCGTTGCGCGGCAGATCAACCAGGCGTTGCAAGGGCGCGCCGTTCTGCCACCAGATCTGCTCGGTGGGGGACGGCAAGGGTTGGAATGGCAGGCGCAACACGCTGGCCCGTTGCAGGATCTGGCGTGGCCCACGACTGCTCAAGCCCAGGCGCTGGACCAGGGCCGAAATACGGTCGGTGAGGGAGGCGGGGTGCTCGCTGGAACTCATGGCCAAATGCTACATCCTGGGTCATCCCAGCCAGTGTGGCAGACGATCTGCAAATCTGCCGACGCAATTGTCAAACCGCTATCGCCACCCGGCGGGTGGGCGTGTGTCTGTGGCAGTATTGCCCGAATCATTTGCGAGGTAGCCTCCATGCCAAGCCTGGAGTTGGATATTGCCCTATCTGCCGAGCGTTTGCGCGCGGTCTATCAAGGACAGGCCAACCGGATCCTGCTGCGTAGTCGTGACGGGCGGCGTGTCAGCCTGCCGGCCCACCATCTGCGGCCTTTTCTGACCCACGAGGGCGTCTACGGTTCCTTCGTGCTGGAGTTTAACAGCGCCGGTGAGCTTCTGGCCCTGCGCCGTCGCTAAGCGCCTCGCCGTAACGGGGTGGGCACGGCTATAATCGCCCACCTTTTTTCCTCGAGCTAAGCCTGCCCATGTATACCCTGGCCCGCGAGCTGCTGTTCAAACTCTCCGCAGAAACCTCCCACGAACTGTCGATCGACCTGATTGGCGCTGGTGGCCGCCTGGGCGTGAATGGCCTGCTGTGCAAGCAGCCCGCGCGGATGCCGGTGCGGGTCATGGGCCTGGACTTCGCCAACCCGGTTGGCCTGGCCGCCGGCCTGGACAAGAACGGCGACGCCATCGACGGCTTCGCCCAGCTGGGTTTCGGCTTTGTCGAGATCGGCACCGTCACCCCGCGTCCGCAACCGGGCAACCCCAAGCCGCGCCTGTTCCGCCTGCCGCAAGCCGAGGCGATCATCAACCGCATGGGCTTTAACAACCACGGCGTCGACCACCTGCTGGCCCGCGTGCAAGCGGCCAAGTACAAGGGCGTGCTGGGCATCAATATCGGCAAGAACTTCGACAACCCGGTAGATCGCGCGGTCGACGACTACCTGCTGTGCCTGGACAAGGTCTACGCCCACGCCAGCTATGTCACCGTCAACGTCAGCTCGCCCAATACCCCGGGCCTGCGCAGCCTGCAGTTCGGCGACTCCCTCAAGCAATTGCTCGAAGCCCTGCGTCAGCGCCAGGAAGACCTGGCCCAGCAGCACGGCAAGCGCGTGCCGCTGGCGATCAAGATCGCCCCGGACATGAGCGATGAAGAAATCATCGAAGTGGCGCGCGCATTGGTTGAAGCCGGCATGGACGGCGTGATCGCCACCAACACCACCTTGAGCCGCGTGGGCGTGGAAGGGCTGGTCCATGGTGACGAGGCGGGTGGTTTGTCTGGCGCGCCAGTACGGGACAAGAGCACCTACACCGTGCGTGCGCTGGCCACTGAGCTGGCAGGGCGCTTG
>JBCECW010000372.1:0-4675 GCA_039207785.1 Pseudomonas sp.
ACTCCAAGCTGCTGACCAAACCCATGCGCGTTACCTATATGCCCGGCGGCGTTGGCGCCGTGGCCTATAACGCCGTGGTCGCACAGCGCCCGGGCGATGCCGGCACCATCACCGCCTGGTCCAGCGGTTCGCTACTCAACCTGGCACAAGGCAAGTTCGGCCGTTTTGATGAAAATGCGGTGCGCTGGCTGGCCGGCATCGGCACCAGCTATGGCGCCATCGCGGTGCGCAATGACTCGCCGTACAAAAACCTCGACGACCTGATGAAAGCCCTCAAGGCCAACCCCGGCAACGTGGTGATCGGTTCCTCCGGCACCGTCGGCAGCCAGGACTGGATGCAGACCGCGCTGCTGGCCAAAGCCGCCGGCATCAACCCGCGCGAATTGCGCTATGTGGCCCTGGAAGGCGGCGGCGAAATCGCCACCGCATTGATGGGCGGGCATATCCAGGTGGGCAGTACCGATATCTCCGACTCCATGCCGCATATCAAGGCCGGCAATATGCGCATCCTCGCGGTGCTCTCCGACGAGCGCTTGCCGGGTGCCGACAAGGCCGACATCCCCACCGCCAAGGAACAGGGCTACGACATCAGTTGGCCTGTAGTGCGTGGTTTCTACCTGGGGCCGAAAGTCAGCGACGAAGACTACGCCTGGTGGAAAGCCAGCTTTGACCAACTACTGGCCTCGGACGACTTCGCCAAGCTGCGCGATCAGCGCGAGCTGTACCCGTTCGCCATGACCGGTGAGGAGTTGGACGCCTATGTGAAAAAACGCGTGGCGGACTACAAGCAGATGGCCCAAGAGTTCGGCCTCACCCAATAAAGCACCCTCCCCTTACGCTCAATGGCAGGTCGTGAAAACGCCTGCCTGATCGAGGAACTCCGCCATGCTTTTTCAACGCCTCTTCAGTGTGGGCTGGCTAGTCGCATGCCTGGTTTTTGCCTACCTGGCCTGGGACTACCAGGCTGCGTTCTCCTACGAGCCGGTAGGCCCACGGGCATTTCCGCTGCTGATGCTCGGCCTGATGGCCGCCGCGCTGCTGTGGTTGAGCCTGCGCCCCACCCCCATCGTGCACAAGGACGGCGAGCACGCCCTGGACCGCGACACCTTGCGCAAAGTCGGCGCTTGTATTGCCCTGCTGCTGGTATACGCCGGGCTGTTCGAGCCGCTGGGTTTTATCGTTTCCAGCGCCCTGGTCGGGGTGTTTATGGCGCGCCTGGATGGCGGCCGCTGGCGGCCCAGTGCGATTGCCGCCGTGCTGATCAGCATCGGCCTGTACGTGCTGTTCGACCGCACCCTCGATGTTCCCCTGCCGCTCGGCGTGCTCGACTTCCTGGAGCTCTGACATGGACACACTCGGCTATCTGGGCCAAGGCTTCGGCGTTGCCCTTACCCCGTACAACCTGATTACCGCCTTGATCGGCACCCTGATCGGCACCGTCGTTGGCTTGCTGCCAGGCCTGGGCCCGATCAATGGCGTGGCGCTGCTGATTCCGGTGGCCTTTGCCCTGGGCTTGCCACCGGAGTCGGCGCTGATTTTGCTGGCAGCGGTATACCTGGGCTGCGAATACGGCGGGCGGATCAGCTCGATCCTGCTGAATATTCCCGGCGAAGCTTCCACCGTGATGACCACCCTCGACGGCTACCCCATGGCCCGCCAGGGCATGGCCGGCGTGGCCCTGTCGCTGTCGGCCTGGAGCTCCTTTATCGGCGCCTTTATCGCCATCTGCGGCATGGTGCTGTTTGCCCCGCTGCTAGCCAAATGGGCGATTGCCTTTGGCCCGGCGGAATACTTCGTGCTGATGGTATTTGCCATCGTTGCCCTCGGCGGCATGGCCGGCGACCGGCCGATGAAAACCTTTATTGCCGCCCTGCTCGGCCTGTTCTTGTCCACCATCGGCATCGACGCCAATAGCGGCGTGTACCGCTTTACCTTCGACAGCATCCATGTCGCCGACGGCATCCAGTTTGTGGTGCTGGTACTGGGCCTGTTCTCGGTCAGCGAAATGCTGCTGTTGCTGGAAAAAACCCACCACGGCCACGCTGCCGTGCAAGCCACCGGGCGCATGCTGTTTAACTTCAAGGAAGCGGCGTCGGTGTTTGTGGTGAACGTGCGCTGCGGCCTGCTGGGCTTTTTCCTTGGCGTATTGCCGGGCGCCGGGGCCACCCTGGCCAGCGCCGTGGCCTATATGACCGAGAAGAAAATGGCCGGCGAAACCGGCAAGTTCGGTAAGGGCGATATGCGTGGCCTGGCGGCGCCGGAAACGGCCATTGGCGCGTCCGCCTGCGGCGCCATGGTGCCGATGCTGACCCTCGGCGTACCGGGCTCCGGCACCACGGCAGTGATGATCGGCGCACTGACCCTGTACAACATCACCCCCGGCCCGCTGCTGTTCCAGGAGCAGCCCGATATTGTCTGGGGCCTGATCGCCTCGCTGTTTATCGCCAATATCATGCTGGTAATCCTCAATATCCCGATGATCCGTCTGTTCACCCGCATCCTGAACGTGCCGAACTGGGTGCTGGTGCCGATCATCGCGATCATCACCTCCATCGGCGTGTATGCCGTGCATGCCACCACCTTCGACCTGTTCCTGATGGTGCTGATCGGCATCTTTGGATACATCCTGCGCAAGCTGGACTTCCCGCTGTCGCCGCTGCTGCTGGGCTTTATTCTCGGCGGGCTGATGGAGCAGAACCTGCGCCGCGCGCTGTCGATCTCCAACGGCGAGCTGGGCATTCTCTGGGGCAGCCCGATCACCATGGGCGTGTGGGCCCTGGTGCTGGTGATGCTGGCCTTGCCGCTGGTGCGCATCTGGCGTCGCCGCGCCAAGCAACGGGCCCTGGCCAATGCGTGATAGCTGGCGAGCGTGGTGGCCAACGCCGCTGGTGGGCGCCGTGGGTGGCGCCCTCGCCAGCCTGGCGCACTGGCCGCTGCCGTGGATGATCGGCGCCCTGGTGGCGGTCATCCTGTTTCGTTGCAGCACGCCCTGGCAGATCCGCGATCTGCCGGGCGGGCGCAAAACCGGGCAATGGATTATCGGCATTGGCATTGGCCTGCACTTCTCCGCCGCCGTGGTGGAACAGGTGGCGGCGCACTTTGGCCTGATCCTGTTTGGCGCGGTGATCACCACCGTTTCCAGCGCCCTGGCGGTCTGGCTATTGCGGCGCACCGGTGAAGACCGTGCCACCGCGTTTTTCTCCAGCATGCCGGGCGGTTCCGGGGAGATGGTCAACCTCGGCCTGCGCAATGGCGCCGTCACCAGTCGGGTAGCCGCCGGACAAAGCCTGCGGGTAGTGGCGGTGGTGCTCTGCGTACCGGCCACCTTTAAATTCCTGATGGGCGACGGCCCGGCGCTGACCCACAGCGGCAGCGTCAACTGGCTGTGGCTGGCGCTGCTGGTGCCGTTGGGCGGCGCCGTGGCCCTGCTCTGGCAACGACTGAACCAACCCAACCCCTGGCTATTTGGTCCGCTGCTGGTCAGTGCCAGCGCCAGCATGCTGTTCGACCTGCAACTGGGCCTACCCCATGGCGCCAGCCAGGTGGGGCAACTGCTGATCGGCAGTGGCCTGGGTTGCCATTTCGACCGTGCCTTCTTTCGCCGCGCACCGTCGTTTCTGGCCCGCACCCTGTTGGGCACCGCCTTGATGATCGGCTTTGCCGCGTTCTGTGCCCTGGGCCTGGGCTGGCTGACCCATCTGGATATTCGCTCGCTGACCCTGGGTATGATGCCTGGCGGCATCGCCGAAATGAGCCTGACGGCCGAAACCTTGCAACTGTCAGTGCCATTGGTGACGGCGATGCAGGTGATGCGCTTGTTGCTGGTGTTGTTTCTGGCCGAGCCCATCTTTCGGCGCTGGAACAAGACACACCCTGCATAGAGTGACTGCACTTCTCCTAGTGAGCCCGGTCTATGCTCAGACCGGACCGCCAAGGAGAACCCCATGGGCAAGTGCCTGCGCATTGCGTTGCTGATTAGCGGTCTGGCCGTGCTGACCTCCTGCAGTCGCCTGGAGCTGGCCTACCGCAACCTCGACGTGCTGATCCCCTGGTCGCTGGACAACTACGTCACCCTCACCAAGCCGCAGAAAGCCTGGCTTAAGCCTCGCCTGGCCGGCCATATAAACTGGCATTGCAGTACCCAGCTGCCCGCCTACGCCGCCTGGCTGCAACACAGCGCCGAGCTGGCCGGCCAACCCAAGCCGGACGCCGCCGCGTTCGACGCGCAATTCACTGCCTTTCGCCACGCAGTGGATGCCATTGCCGTACAGGTAACCCCCGACCTCACCGAGCTGCTGCGCGGCCTGAACCCGGCGCAGGTCAAGGAGCTGGAAGAAAACCTGGCCAAGCAGAACAAGGAACAGCGCGAGGACTACCTGGGCGTGCCGCTGGCCGAGCAGATCGACGAGCGTGCCGAACGCATGGAAGAGCGCCTGCAGGTCTGGTTCGGCCGGCTAAGCGTGTCGCAAAAGGCGCGCATCAAGGCCTGGTCGCAGGAGCTGGGGGACTATAACCAGGGCTGGCTGGACAATAACCTGCGCTGGCAGCAGGCAGTCGCCCCATATCAGAGCTCGGATATCCGCCGCAGTGTCTGGCAGATGTTCAACACCATCACCCCGTATTTCATTCTGTGGTATCTGGCGTATCGCAGTCTCGAAGTTTCCTACCTTCTGAC
>JBCECW010000373.1:0-4666 GCA_039207785.1 Pseudomonas sp.
GGGCAGTCTGGCTGGCGGGGATCGGCTCGCCCGCCTGGCGGAAGATGATCAGCTCAACCTGGTATTGGCCGTCGGCAAACGCCAGCGGCGCTACAAGGCTGAGAAGTAGGGCAAAACTACGCAGGGCACGCATTGGTTAATCCTTTTAATCAAGCCGGTTTCGGCGTCAGGCGCTCAAACAGCGCTTCCAAAGTGTTGAATCGTTCTTCCGGGCGCTCCATCGGCACCTGGAATTTGAACTGGGTGGCGCCTTCGAACTTGTAGCGCTTGGGCTGGGCCTGGATCAGCTTGATCAGCACCAGCGGGTCGACCTGGGTATCGGCGGCAAACTCGATCTTGCCGCCTTGCGGGCCAGCGTCCAGTTTTTTGATGCCAAGCTGCTCGGCTTGCAGTTTGAGCAAGGTCAGGCGCATCAGGTTCTTGGTTGGCTCGGGGAGCAGGCCGAAACGGTCGATCATTTCCACCTGCAGCTCTTTTAGCGCGTCTTCATCGGCTGCCGAGGCAATGCGTTTGTACAGGATCAGGCGCGTATGCACATCCGGCAGGTAGGCGTCGGGAATCAGCGCGGGCACCCGCAGGTTGATTTCCGGACCGCCGCCCAGTGGTTGCTCGAGGTTCGGCTGCTCACCCTTGCGAATGGCTTTGACCGCACGTTCGAGCATTTCCATATACAGGGTAAAACCCACGGCCTGGATCTGCCCGCTCTGGCCATCGCCCAGCAACTCGCCGGCACCGCGGATTTCCAGGTCGTTGGTGGCCAGGACAAAACCGGCACCCAGGTCCTGGGTATTGGCGATGGCTTCCAGGCGTTTTTCCGCGTCCGGGGTCATCTGCTTGCGCGGTGGCGTCAGCAAGTAGGCGTAGGCCTGGTGGTGGCTGCGGCCAACGCGGCCACGCAGTTGGTGCAGCTGGGCCAGGCCGAACTTGTCGGCGCGTTCGATGATGATGGTGTTGGCGCTCGGTACGTCGATACCGGTTTCGATGATGGTCGAGGCGATCAGCACGTTAAAGCGCTTGTGGTAGAAGTCGCTCATCACCTGTTCCAGCTCGCGCTCGTGCATCTGCCCGTGGCCGATGCCGATACGCGCCTCGGGCACTAGCTCGGCCAGGTCGGCGGCACATTTCTCGATGCTTTTTACATCGTTGTGCAGGTAATACACCTGGCCACCGCGCAGCAGCTCGCGCAGCAGGGCTTCCTTGATAACCGGCTTTTGCTGCTCCATGACAAAGGTACGCACCGACAGGCGCCGCGCTGGCGGCGTGGCGATGATCGACAGGTCGCGCATGCCGGACACGGCCATGTTCAAGGTGCGCGGAATCGGCGTGGCAGTCAGGGTGAGAATATCCACCTCGCTGCGCAGGGCCTTGAGCTGTTCCTTCTGGCGTACGCCAAAACGGTGCTCTTCGTCGATGATCACCAGGCCCAGGTTTTTGATCTTCACATCGTCCTGCAGCAGCTTGTGGGTGCCGATCACGATGTCGATCTTGCCCTCGGCCAGTTGCTGCACGGCGGTTTTCACTTCCTTGTCGGACTTGAAGCGGCTCATCACCTCGACGGTTACCGGCCAGTCGGCAAAGCGGTCGCGGAAACTGTTGTAGTGCTGCTGGGCGAGCAGGGTGGTGGGCACCAGGATCGCCACCTGCTTGCCGCTGTGTACGGCGATAAAGGCCGCGCGCATGGCCACTTCGGTTTTGCCGAAGCCGACGTCACCGCAGACCAGGCGGTCCATCGGCTTGGGCGCGAGCATATCGGCCATTACCGCTTCGATGGTGGTTTGCTGGTCCGGGGTCTCTTCGAACGGGAAGCCGGCGCTGAAAGTGGCGTAGTCCATCAGCGGGTCCTTGAAGGCATAGCCTTCGCGGGCGGCACGGCGCGCGTAGATATCCAGCAGCTCGGCCGCCACATCGCGCACCTGTTCGGCGGCTTTGCGTTTGGCTTTCTGCCAGGTTTCCGATCCCAGGCGGTGCAACGGCGCCAGGGCATCGTCGCTGCCGGTGTAGCGGGCGATCAGGTGCAGGTTGGCCACCGGCACATACAGCTTGGCCTCGTCGGCGTAGGCCAGCATGAGGAATTCGGCGGTCTGGTTGTCCACTTCCAGGGTGGCCAGGCCCAGGTAGCGGCCGACCCCATGGTCGATATGCACCACCGGCGCGCCTTCGCGCAGCTCGGTAAGGTTCTTGATCACCGCATCGCCATGGTCGCCACGGGTTTTCTCGCGGCGGCGGCGCTGCATCACTCGTTGGCCAAACAGCGGGCTTTCGGCAATCAACGCCAGGGCTGGTTCATCCAGCTGCAAGCCATCGTCGAGCGGTGCGATGGTGATCGCCAGACGCTCCTTGCCGGTGCTGAACTGCTGCCAACCCTCGACCTCCACGGGCTTCAGGCGCAGGCGCGCGAGCAGCTCCAGCAGTACTTCGCGGCGGCCGGCCGATTCGGCGGTAAACAGCACGCGGCCGGGAAATTCATCGAGAAACTGGGCCAAGGCCGCCAGCGGTTGCTGGGCTTTGGCCTGGATGGCCAGGTCGGGCAGGGCCTGTGCGGCAAAACGCTCGCGGCCGACGCCGGCGTCTACGTCCTGTTGGCTGACCACCACCCGTGGCCAGTGTTTCAGGCGGGCAAAGCAATCTTCCACCGGCAGGAACAGCTCGGCCGGTGGCACCAGCGGACGCTCCGGGTCGACGCGGCGCTCTTCATAGCGGTTGCGTACGTCGTTCCAGAAGTTTTCGCTGGCCTGTTCGATACCGGGCAACGAGAACACCTGGGTGTCGGCGGGCAGGTAATCGAACAGGGTGTCGGTTTCGTCGAAAAACAGTGGCAGGTAGTACTCGATACCCGACGGCGTGATGCCGCTGCTCAAGTCCTGATAAATGGTGCAGCGGCGGAAATCCACATCAAAACGGTCGCGAAAGCGCGCGCGGAATCCGGTGACCGCTTCCTTATTAAGGGGGAACTCGCGGGCCGGCAGCAGGCGGATCGACTCCACCTTGTCGATGGAGCGTTGGGTTTCCGGGTCGAACGTGCGTAGGGTTTCGATTTCGTCATCGAACAGGTCGATGCGGTAGGGCTGCTGGGTGCCCATGGGAAACAGGTCGATGATCGAGCCGCGTACGGTGAACTCGCCGTGTTCGTACACCGTTTCTACATAGCGGTAGCCGGTGGCCTCCAGGCGCGTGCGCATCTGTTCCACATCCAGGCGTTGGCCAACGTCCAGCACCAGGCTGCTGCCCAGCAGGAAACGCTTGGGCGCGAGGCGGTGAAGGGCGGTGGTAATCGGCACTACAAGAATGCCGTGGCTCAGCTCAGGCAGACGATAGAGGCTGGAGATGCGCTGGGAAATGATGTCCTGGTGCGGCGAAAACAGGTCGTAGGGCAGGGTTTCCCAGTCGGGAAAATGCAGCACGGGCAACTCGGGCGCAAAAAACCGCAGCTCCTGTTCCAGGCGCTCGGCGCTCTGGCTGTCGGCAGTCAGCAACAGGGTGAAACGTTTGCCGGCGTTGGCGGCTTCGGCAATCGCCAGGCTTAGTGCGGCGCCGGGCAGGTTGCCCCACGTTTGTTTGCCAGAGGCGGCGGGAAGGCTGGGTAAGCGCAATACGGACACGAGAGGTCGTGGCTCCGGTTGAGGATTAACCCGGCCGATTGTAACTATCCGGGCGTTACGCTGTCAGTGTTTCGTCCGTTGCAGATTGCCGCCAGTTGCGCAGGCCGTCATAATGTAGCCCGTTTTTTCAGCCCCTACATACTTGTTAAAGGTATTGCCCGTGACTCAGAAGCCTGATCAGTGTCTTGGTGAATGGATTGATCGTGAAGCACTCGCGGAGGCGATGATTCCGCTGATTGGTCAGCTATACCGCAATAACAATGTGGTGACCTCGATTTACGGCCGCAGCATGATCAACCGCTCGGTCATCCAGATTCTCAAAGCCCACCGCTTTGCCCGCCACCGCCAATCCGACGAAAGCGAACTCTCGGTCCACGAGACTTTCGCTGTTCTGAAAGAAATGAGCGGCCTGAAACTGGGCGCTGCCTCGGTTGACCTGGGCAAGCTGGTCGTCAAATTCAAAACCGAAGCCAATGGCCGCAGCATCGAGCAGTTCGTCCGTGACGAACTGGCCAGCGTTGTAGGCAAGCAAAACGGCACCCCGCGTAAAGGCACCGACGTTGTGCTGTACGGCTTCGGTCGTATTGGCCGTCTGCTGGCGCGCATCCTGATCGAAAAAACCGGTGGCGGCGACGGCCTGCGTCTGCGCGCCATCGTGGTTCGCAAAGGCGCCAGCAACGACCTGGTAAAACGCGCCAGCCTGCTGCGTCGCGACTCGGTACACGGTCCGTTCAACGGCACCATCACCGTTGACGAGGAAAACAACACCCTCACCGCCAACGGCAACCTGATCCAGATCATCTACGCCAAAGACCCGAAAGAAGTCGATTACACCCAGTACGGCATCAGCAATGCCCTGCTGGTCGACAACACCGGTGTATGGCGTGACGCCGACGGCCTCGGCCAGCACCTGGCCTGCCCAGGCGTTGACCGCGTGGTGCTGACCGCGCCGGGCAAAGGCAAGCTGAAAAACATCGTGCACGGTATCAACCACGGTGAAATCACCCCGGACGACAAGATCATCTCCGCCGCTTCCTGCACCACCAACGCCATCGTGCCGGTGCTCA
>JBCECW010000374.1:0-991 GCA_039207785.1 Pseudomonas sp.
GCCGTTAACGTCGACGGTGAAGCCGCCTTTAACCTTACCGTTGATAACGCCCTTAACCACTTCTTCAGCTGCGAAAGCCGCTTCCAGAACGATCCAGCACTCGGCGCGCTTGGCTTTTTCGCGGGACAGCTTGGTTTCGCCAAAGCCGTCTTCCACTGCGTCCAGCGCAACGTGAACTTCGTCACCGACCTTGATGGTCAGCTCGCCAGCTTCGTTGTAGAACTGCTCGAGCGGGATGACGCCTTCAGACTTCAGACCGGCGTGGACAGTAACCCAGTCACCGTCGATATCGACAACGATACCGGTGATGATGGCGCCCGGCTGCATGTCGAGGGTTTTTAGGCTTTCTTCAAAAAGTTCTGCAAAGCTTTCGCTCATGTTAATTCCTGATTGATCTAGGACGGATAAACCCGCCCAGCATCCACATTCCAGACAACGTGGGTTTCGTTAGTTTAAAAGCCGACGGTGGGATTAAGACTGGGTTCCTCACACGCCTGCTTGGTCATCCGGCGAGATCGCGGTTGGCGACTTCGCTCAGAATGCGTTCCAGCACCTGCTCGATAGAGAGTTCGGTGGAATCCAGCTGAATGGCGTCTACCGCTGGTTTTAGCGGCGCCACCGTACGTTGGGTATCGCGCTCATCGCGCAAACGAATCTCGTCTAGCAGACTCGCAAGATTAACATCGTCGCCTTTTGCCTTCAACTGCAAGTACCGGCGGCGAGCGCGCTCTTCTGCACTGGCGGTCAGGAAAATCTTCAATGGCGCATCGGGAAACACCACGGTGCCCATGTCGCGACCATCCGCCACCAACCCCGGCATTTCCTGGAAAGCACGTTGCCGTTGCAGCAATGCATCCCGCACCGCGCCTAGTGCTGCGACCTGCGAAGCACCTGCGCCGATTTGCTCATTGCGGATGGCATCGGTCACTTCTTCGCCTTCCAGAATGATGCGTTGCGGCTGGCCGTTGGCGGCGGCAACAAACTGCACATC
>JBCECW010000374.1:1001-2748 GCA_039207785.1 Pseudomonas sp.
ATCCAGATGAGCGGCCAATACTTTCAGCGCTTCTTCGTTGGTCAAGTCGACGCCATGGTTCTGCGCCGCAAATGCCAGCAAGCGGTACAGCGCGCCGGAATCGAGCAAGCTCCAGCCCAGCTTTTTCGCGATCAGACTAGCGATGGTGCCTTTGCCAGAACCGCTTGGGCCGTCGATGGCGATAACGGGCGCCTGAGTGCTCATGACTTGCCCTCTTCTGCAACGCGGATACCCACTTGCGCGGCCAGGCCGAGGAAGTTCGGGAACGAGGTGGCGACGTTGGCGCAGTCGTGGATACGGATCGGCGCAGTGGCGCGCAGCGATGCCACGCTAAAGGACATGGCAATGCGGTGATCACCATGGCTATGCACTTCGCCGCCACCCAGGGTGCCGCCGTCAATAATGATGCCGTCCGGCGTCGGCTCGACTTTCGCGCCCAGTGCCAGCAGACCATCTGCCATCACCTGGATACGGTCCGACTCTTTCACCCGCAGCTCTTCCGCGCCACGCAGCACGGTACGGCCTTCGGCAACGGAGGCGGCCACGAACAGCACCGGGAACTCGTCGATAGCCAACGGCACCAGGTCTTCCGGGATATCAATACCCTTGAGCTTGGCCGAACGCACGCGCAGGTCAGCAACCGGCTCGCCGCCCACTTCACGCTGGTTTTCCAGGGTGATATCGGCGCCCATCAGACGCAGGATATCGATAACGCCGGTACGCGTTGGGTTGATGCCGACATGCTCGAGCACCAACTCCGAATCTTCGGCAATCGAACCGGCGACCAGGAAGAACGCCGCCGAGGAAATATCCGCCGGCACTTCGATATGGGTAGCAGTCAGCTTATGGCCCGACTCCACCGTAGCCTTGTTGCCCTCCACGGTAACCGGGTAGCCAAAGCCACGCAGCATGCGCTCGGTGTGGTCGCGGGTCGGGGCCGGCTCGATCACGGTGGTCGACCCCGCGGCGTAGAGGCCAGCCAACAGCAGGCAGGATTTCACCTGGGCGCTGGCCATCGGCATTTCGTAGGTCATGCCACCCAGGCGGCGACCGCCATGAATCACCATCGGCGGACGCCCTTCGGCGGCGGTGTCGATCGACGCGCCCATCTCCCGCAGCGGCTTGGCCACGCGGTTCATCGGGCGCTTGGACAGCGACGCATCGCCGGTCAGGGTCACTTCAAACGGCTGCGCCGCCAGCAGGCCAGACAGCAAGCGCATCGAGGTGCCGGAGTTGCCCAGGTAGATCGGGCCAGGTGGCGCCTTCAGGCCATGCAAGCCAACGCCGTGAATGGTCACGCGGCCGTGGTGCGGGCCTTCGATCACCACGCCCATATCGCGGAACGCCTGCAGGGTCGCCAGGGCGTCTTCGCCTTCGAGGAAGCCCTCGACCTCGGTCGTACCCTCGGCCAGCGAGCCCAGCATGATGGAGCGGTGGGAGATGGATTTGTCGCCCGGTACACGAATACGCCCGGACAAACGGCCACCTGGGTTGGCCAGGAAAATCAGATCGTTGGTATTCATAGCGTCCACATAGGCCCGACGGGCCAAAATTTTGCTGAAATGTTCACGGGCGACCCGGGCGCGGGTAAAGACGCCCAGAAGCTGATGCCCATCCCCGGCATCGACCGCGTCGCGCAGAGCGTCGAGGTCGCTGCGAAATGTATCCAGCGTGCGCAGAACGGCCTCGCGATTGGCGAGGAAGATGTGGTGCCCCAGCACCGGATCGCTACCGGCAATCCGCGTGA
>JBCECW010000374.1:2758-4664 GCA_039207785.1 Pseudomonas sp.
ACCACCAGCGGCGTAACGGAAGATTTCCAGGTTCTCGCTGCGCTTGGCCAGCGAGTCCACCAGGCCGAAAGCCAACAGGTGCGGCAAGTGACTGGTGGCAGCCAGCACCTCGTCGTGGTGCTCCACGGCCATATGCTCGACGTCCGCACCCAGCGCCCGCCACAGCGTATCGACCAGCGGCAGCGCCCCCGCATCGGTCTGCTCCAGCGGGGTCAAGATCACCTTATGGCGACGGAACAACTCAGCATTAGACGCCTCGACACCGCTCTGTTCGGAGCCGGCAATCGGATGCCCCGGTACAAAGCGCGCCGGCAAGCCATCGAAGGCCAAGCGCGCAGCACGCACCACATTGCCTTTGGCACTGCCCACGTCAGTGAGCACGGCATCGCCGAGGTCCAGCTTGGCCAGCTCGCGCAGCAGCTTTTCCATGGCCAGGATAGGCACTGCCAGAACAATCACGCTGGCGCCCACGCAGGCTAGCGCCAGCTCCGCCTCACAGCGATCCACCACCCCTAGCTCGACCGCCAGGCGACGGGACTCGGGATCGAGATCCACGCCCACCACTTCGCGGCACAAACCGCTTTCTCGCAGGCCCTTGGCCAACGAGCCACCGATCAACCCCAGGCCGATCACCACCAGGCGCTCGACTATAGGGGCGCGCTGTGGCGCAACCATGACATCAGCCACTGGCCAGAACCTTGGTCAACGCCTTGAGGAAACGGCTGTTTTCCGCCTCGGTGCCGATGGTGATACGCAGGAAATTCGGCATGCCGTAGTTGGCCACCGGACGCACGATCACACCTTCGCGCAGCAAGCCCTGGTACACCGGCATCCCCTCGCGACCCACATCCACGGCAATAAAGTTGCCCTTGGACGCAATCCAGCTCAGGCCCAGCTCACGGAAGCCCTGCTCCAGCTGCTGCATACCGGCATCGTTAAGCGCACGGCTTTTGTCCATGTACTCGGTGTCGGCCAGCGCGGCGCAGGCAGCGGCCTGGGCCAGGCTGTTGACGTTAAAGGGCTGGCGTACGCGGTTGAGCACATCGGCAATTGCCGGCGACGACAGGCCATAACCCACGCGCAGCGCTGCCAAGCCGTAGGCCTTGGAGAAGGTGCGCGAGACCAGCAGGTTCGGGTGACCCGCGAGGAATTTCAGGCCATCCGGCAGCTCGCCACCGGTGGCGTATTCGATATAGGCCTCGTCCAGCACCACCAGCGCATGCTCGGGCACCTTGGCGAGGAAACGCGCCAGGGCATCGGCATCGAACCAGGTACCGGTGGGGTTGTTCGGGTTGGCGATAAACACCACACGGGTATTGGCGTCGATGGCCGCCAGCATGGCGTCCAGGTCGTGGCCGTAGTCTTTGGCCGGCACCACCTTGGCGGCGGCACCCACGGCCTGGGTGGCAATCGGGTACACGGCAAAGGCGTGCTCGCTGAACACCGCATTCAAGCCCGGCGCCAGGTAGGCGCGCGCCACCAGCTCGAGAATATCGTTGGAGCCGTTACCCAGGGTCACCTGGTTGGCCTGTACACCGCAGCGCTCAGCCAGCGCGGCTTTCAGCTCGAAGCCGTTGCCATCGGGATAACGGGTCAATTCCGCAGCCGCCTCGGCAATGGCCGCCAAGGCTTTCGGGCTTGGGCCCAGCGGGTTTTCGTTACTGGCCAGCTTGACGATGCTGGCCGGGTCCAGGTTCAGCTCACGGGCCAGCTCGTCCACCGGCTTGCCAGGGACATAGGGCGAAAGCTTTTGCACGCCGGGCTGGGCCAGGGCGAGGAAATCACTGCTCATGGGTTCTCCTCAGAGAATCGTGGGGGTCACAGCACGGCCTTGGGGTAGGAACCCAGGACTTTCAGTGCAACCGCTTCCTGATTGATCTTTTCCAGCACGTCACGGATCAGCGGA
>JBCECW010000375.1:0-4651 GCA_039207785.1 Pseudomonas sp.
GTGCAAGCCGGCCAGATCATCAAGCGCCTGGCCGAAGCCGCGCCCGAAACCCAGTGGGGCTTCGAGTATTCGCCGGAAGTGTTCAGCTCCACCGAAATCGACTTCTCGGTCGAGGTGTGCAACGCGGTAATCGCCGTGTTCCAGCCGACCCCAGCCAAGCCGCTGATCCTCAACCTGCCGGCCACCATCGAAAACGCCACGCCGAACAACTACGCCGACCAGATCGAATGGTTCGGCCGCCATGTCGACCGCCGTGACAGCGTGATCATCAGCCTGCACACCCACAACGACCGTGGCACCGGCGTGGCCGCCACCGAGCTGGGCCTGATGGCCGGCGCCGACCGCGTGGAAGGCTGCCTGTTCGGCAACGGCGAGCGCACCGGCAACGTCTGCCTGGTAACCGTGGCCCTGAACCTCTACACCCAGGGCATCGACCCGCAGCTGGACTTCTCCGATATCGACACCGTGCGCAAGGTGGTCGAGGACTGCAACCAGCTGCCGGTGCACCCACGTCACCCCTACGTCGGCGACCTGGTGCATACCGCGTTCTCCGGCTCGCACCAGGACGCGATCCGCAAAGGCTTCACCCAGCAAAAAGCCGATGGCGTGTGGGAAGTGCCGTACCTGCCGATCGACCCGGCCGATATCGGCCGCAGCTACGAGGCGGTGATTCGCGTCAACAGCCAGTCCGGCAAAGGTGGCATCACCTTCCTGCTTGAACAGGAATACGGCATCAGCCTGCCACGTCGTATGCAGATCGAATTCAGCCAGGTGGTGCAGAAAGAAACCGACCGCCTGGGCCTGGAAATGACCGCCGAGCAGATCTACAGCCTGTTGCAGAACGAATACCTGCAAGCCAGCAGCCCGTATGCGCTGAAAAGCCATCGCCTGCAGGAAGAAAACGGCATCTGCAATGTGGATATCGACGTCACCGTCAGTGGCGAGCTGCGTCGTAAACACGGCACCGGCAAAGGTCCGCTGGAAGCCCTGGTGGCGGCCTTGCCGCAAAACCTGGAAATCATCGACTACCACGAGCACGCCATCGGCGCCGGCGCCAATGCCAAGGCCGCGGCCTATATCGAAGTACGCCTGAATGGCGGGCGTCCGGTATTTGGTGTGGGCATCGACGAAAACATCACCACCGCCAGCTTCCGTGCCCTGTTCAGCGCCCTGAACCGTGCGCTGAAACAGGCCGAGGAAAGTACCCAGGCGGCGTGATTGGCCTGCGGTAAATAGAAGGGGCGCTCGGTGACGGGCGCCCCTTTTTGCGTTTAGCGCCTGCCCTCACCCCCCGCCCTCTCCCGCAAGCGGTAGAGGGAGCCTGATCGCGGTCTGGTTCCCCTCTCCCGTTCACGGGAGAGGGGCTAGGGGTGAGGGCCAAGGCAAACGTAACAACCCCCATACAAACCACCCACAAACCCGATACCCCCAGACAACCTCCCTACACAATCCCCCGCCATAGTCGCGCCTCAATTCCCTGCCTGCGCGAAGCCTATGTCTGTACTGGCTGCTGTTCCCGTTGCCGCGATTTATCCGCGCCCTCGCACGCATGCGGCTTTCACCCTGGTGGAGCTGCTCGTCGTGGTCACCCTGCTGGGCCTGTTTGCCGCCATTGCCGTGCCCAGTTTCGGCCACCTGACCCACAGCAATCGCGCCGTGGCCGCCGCCAACGAACTCTACGCCTTGCTGCAATACGCCCGCAGCGAGTCCCTTAGCCGTGGGCGCGCGGTAACGGTCAGTGTGGCAAGCAACGATGCCTGGGCCGGCGAAATCTACGTCAAGGCTGGCAGCCAGACCCTGCGCCATTACCCCAAGGGCAATTTCGGCGACGTCAGCGCCAGCAGCTCATTGATGACCCTGACCTTCTGCCCCGGTTTTATCGCCGCCACCACCTGCAGCAATGGCGTACTCGGCAGCCCGCCGACCATCACCGTGGGCTACGCCAACGACAGCTCGGTAACCTCCCGCACAATCAAGGTACTTGCCAGTGGCCAGATCTCCCGCCCTGCCGTCAGCCAATAATCGCCGGCAGCCATCGGCCATGGCCGGCTTCAGCATGATCGAGGTGTTGATCGCCCTGTTGGTGCTGTGTATCGGCCTGCTCGGCATGGTCTCGCTGCAGGGCCGCGGCTTGCAGTTGGCCCAGGCCGCCAACCAGCGCAGCACCGCCGTGATGCTGGCCCAGGACCTGGTGGAGATGATGCGCAGCAACCCCGAAGCCGCGCTAAACAACCACCTGTTCAGCAGCGCCTCCAGCTACTACAAGGCCGCCGGCAGCGAGTTCACCAGCACCACGGTGGCCAATTGCGCCAACCTCGACCGCAGTGCCGGCGGCAGCACCATCGCCAGCCAGGATTTCGGCTGCTGGCTGCAGGAGGTGCAAAGCCTGCTGCCGGTCACCAGCGGCTTGCTCAAGAGCAACTTCACCATCTGCCCCAGCAAGCAGGAAAACAGCTGCAGCAGCGGTTCCAGTTCGGTGGTGATGATCCAGCTGGCCTGGCAGGACAAGAGCGGCGCCTGCACCGACGACATCTGCTACTACCGCCTGCGGGCCGAGCTATGACGCGCCCCCTGGCCAAGGCCCAGCGCGGCCTGTCGTTGATCGAGCTGATGATCGCCATGCTGATCAGCACCTTCCTGGTCCTGGGTGCGACCCAGGTGTACCTGGATAACCAGCGCACCTACCTGTTCCAGCAGGGCCAGAGTAGCAACCAGAATCTGGGGCGGATGATCCAGCTGTTGCTCGACCAGCAACTGGCGCGCACCGGTTACCGCGCTTCGCCGCTGGCCAATGCCGGCCTGGGCGTGGCCTTTCCGGCGCTTGCCAGCAGCAACGGTTGCCCGGCCTTTGCCGCCGGTGAAACCGTGCTACCGAGCAGCGACAGCAATGGCATCTGCTTCCGCTACCAGGGCGCGGCCGACGCCGATGACGTCGACTGCCTGGGCCAGAAGATTGCCGCCAGCGCCAATGTGCTTAGCCGCATCAGCTTTGTCAGCAGCACCACGGCCGGCGCCGGCAGCCTGGTGTGCGCGGTCGGTGGCAGCAGCGTAACCCTGGTCGATGGCGTGGCCGACTTTGTCGTGTTCGCCGTGCCCAACAGTGACGGCAGCAGCCAGGCCGTGCGCTACGCCGCCTTGCTCACCAGCAGCACGGCGCTGCGCGACGGCATTGCCAGCAGCGTGCTGGAGCAGTGGAAAAGCCTGAGCGGCAAAACCCGCAGCAGCGACCAATACCTCTATCAAATCAGCCAGGGCAGCGTGGCCCTGAGGAACCTGATGCCATGACGCCCGCTTACCACCAACGCGGGGCGGCGCTGCTGGTTGCCCTGGTGATGTTGCTGTTGCTGACTCTAGTGGCCACCGCCAGCCTGCGCGACAGCACCTTGCATAACCGCTTGAGCAGCGTAGGCGCCGAGCGCCAGCGGGCGGCCAATGCCGCCGAGTCGGCCCTGCGCGAGGGCGAGCGGCGTCTGCAGGTACTGGGCAACGCCGGCAATGTCGACAGTGGCAATGCCGACTGCGCCACCAGCATCAGCGCCCTCGCCGGCCTGGTCAGCAACCTGTGCGTGCTATCCAGCGACCTGTTTGCCGACAGCGCCGCCGCTGGCAAGGACTGGTGGAGCGCGAAAACCTATGCCACCGACTACAGCGGCTCGGATGGCAGCTCCAGCTTCAGCAGCAACCCGCGCTGGAACGCCGCCTATATCGGCACCTCCACCTACGACTACGCCGCGCTGATGGAAGGCCGCGGCACCTTCTATTACCGCGTCAGCGCCGAGGCCAAGGCCGACGGCGAGCGCTTCCCGGTCGTGCGCCAAAGCGTCTACAGGATCGACACCCAATGATTAACGCCCGCCCTCGCCGACCGCTGCTGGCGGCACTATTGGCCTGTGCCGCGCTGCACGCCAGCGCTACCTCGGCAACCGCCCTGACCCTGAGCCAGGTGCCGCTGTTTCTGACCGAGGGCGTGGCGCCCAATATCATGGTCACCATCGACAACTCGGGCAGCATGAAGTGGGCCTTTGCCCCCGACACCATGAACCCCACCACCGGCTCCACCTACGGCGGCTATACCGCCGACCAGGTGCGCACCAGTCGCCGGACCAAGTCGTCTACCTTCAACCCGCTGTACTACAACCCGGCGGTTACCTATGCCGCGCCCTACAGCGTGACCTACAGCAACGGCACCACCAGCACCACGCCGCTGACCACCAGCTTTACCGCGGCCTACGTCAACGGTTTCAAGACCGCCAAGGGCAGCCTTAACCTCAGCAGCGGCTATATGGTCAGCTGGGACTACGACACCAGCCGCAGCAGCACCAGCTCCACCTACTGGTCGTATGCCAACTACGCCACCTACAGCAGCCCGGACAAGGTCTACTACCTGGCCGCCAACCCCTCGGCAGACTTTGGTTCGAGTACCACCACCAGTACCAGCTCCAGCACCGCCACCAGCAGTTACAGCAGCTCGACCACCTCCACCAGCAAGCAGACCATCAGCAGCGGTGGTTCCTACACGGTGACCAAGTCGGGCAGCAGCTGCACCGTCAGCTTTACCAACCCCAGTTCCTCGTCGGCCACGACCACCAGCACCGACAGCACGGCCGGCACCACCACCAAAGTGGTGACCACTACCACCGTGACCTATACC
>JBCECW010000376.1:0-4649 GCA_039207785.1 Pseudomonas sp.
GGCAAACACCCCGCCGCGATCGATATCGGCGATCAGAATCACCGGGCAATCCACCGCTTCGGCAAAGCCCATATTGGCGATATCGCCAGCGCGCAGGTTGATCTCGGCGGGCGAGCCGGCGCCCTCGACCATCACCACCTGATAGGCATCGCTCAGCCGTTGGTGCGACTGCAACACCGCCTGCATGGCGACCTTTTTGTAGTCGTGGTACTGCGCCGCTTCCATGCTGGTAACGGCGCGGCCATGGATGATGACCTGGGCGCCGGTGTCGCTATTGGGCTTGAGCAGCACCGGGTTCATATCGGTATGCGCCGGCAGGCCACAGGCCTGGGCCTGTACCGCCTGGGCGCGGCCGATCTCACCGCCATCGACGGTGACGGCGCTATTGAGTGCCATGTTTTGCGGTTTAAACGGCACCACCGCCACGCCCTGGCGATGCAGCCAGCGGCAGAGCGCGGCCACCAGGGTGCTTTTGCCGGCATCAGACGTGGTGCCCTGCACCATCAAGCTACTCATCTACAAATTCCTTTAGCGCCTGGGCCAGACGCTGCCATTGGGCCTCGTCCGCCGGCAGGCCAAAACGCAAACTATGGGTGGCGCTAAACAAGCGCAGCAGAATGCCGCGACGAGCAAAAAAGTCGTGCAGTGCTTCGGCCTGTTCCCCCTGCCACCACTGGAATAGCCCGCAACCGCCACTCGGCGTTAGGCCATGGGCAGCCAGCAGCGCGGCCAGACGCTCGCTGGCCTGCACGGCACGTTGTCGCTGCGCTTGTTGCGCGGCGCTATCGTTAAAACAGTGGCTGGCTACATAACGGGTCGGGCCATTGATGGTCCAGGGCCCCAGGCGATCCGCCAGGGCCTGCAACACAGGTGTAGGTGCCAGCACACAGCCCAGGCGCGCGCCAGCCAGGCCAAAAAATTTGCCGAACGAGCGCAGCACAATCAGCCCGTCGCGGGTGCTTTCGTTGGCCAGGCTGTGCTCGGGGGTAATGTCGATAAAGGCTTCGTCCACCACCAGCCAGCCGCCCCGTGGGGCCAGTTGGCTATGCCAGTCCAGCAACTGCTCTTGGCTAAACAGACGTCCCGTGGGGTTATTGGGATTGACCACCACCAGCACATCCAGCGCCGCGAGCTGTAGCGCCTGTTCAGTAATGTCCACCACCTGATGCCCCGCTTCCCGCCAGGCATGGGCATGTTCGGCATAACAGGGCGACAACACCCCTACCCGACTGGGTGCGCGCAGGCGTGGCAGCATCTGGATGGCGGCTTGTGAACCGGCGACCGGCAGCAACTGGCTGACCCCGTAATAGCGGCACGCGGCGGCGTGCAACCCATCATCAGCCTCAGGCAAACGCGCCCAGGCGCTGGCCGGAATCGGCGGCAGTTCAAACGGCCACGGCGCGATACCGGTGGACAGGTCCAGCCAGTCGCCCAGGGCAATGCCGTAGTCGCGCGCCGCCTGTTGCAAGCGCCCGCCATGGGGCAAGCCGCCTTCGATGGGCTTAAGCAAACAGGCGCCCTCCCAGCAGCAGAAGCAGCAACCACAGCAGCACACCACGGCGTACCAGGCGCACGGCGCGCTCGATGCTGTCGGCACTGGCCGGCTCGCCCTCACCCAGTGGCGGGCGTTCGCGCAGCGCGCCGTGGTACATGGCCGGGCGACCCAGCGCCACGCCCAACGCACCGGCGCCGGCGGCCATCACCGGGCCGGCGTTGGGGCTGTACCAGGTAAAGCCCTGGCGCCACCAGCACCGCAGGGCCAGGCGGGTATTGCCGAGCAGCGCATAGGTCAACGCCACCAGGCGCGCGGGGATCAGGTTAAGCACATCGTCAATGCGCGCCGCCGCCCAGCCAAAGCGCTCGAAGCGCGGATTGCGGTAGCCCCACATGGCATCCAGGGTATTGCTCAGGCGATAAAGCACCACGCCTGGCGCGCCCAGCAGCACAAACCAGAACAGTGCGGCAAATACCGCATCGCTGCCGTTTTCCAGCACCGACTCGGTGGCGGCCAGGGCCACGCCCTGCTCGTCCAGCGCCGAGGTATCGCGGCTGACGATATAGCCCACCCGCCCCCTTGCCTTGGCCAGGTCGCCGTCGCGCAGCGCCTGGATAATCGGCTGCGCATGCTCGGTGAGGCTTTGCATGCCCAGGGCCAGGTACAGTGCGCCGATCTCCACCAGCCAGCCCACATGGGGCAGCAAACTAAGCAACCAGGCGGCCAGCGTTAACGGCACCACAGCCAGCACCCAGGCGGTGACGCCATGGCTGCGCCAGCCACGGCCAGTGTCATCCTCGGCGGCGCTAAAGGGTCGGTTAAAGCGGCGCTCCAGGGCATTGGCCAGGCGCCCAAAGCCCACCAGCGGGTGCCAGCGCCTGGGTTCGCCAAAGATCGCATCCAGGGCCACCCCGGCCACACTGAGCAAGGCGATGCTCACGGCTGCGCCTCCCAGCTATCGGTAAACAGCAGCTCATGCAGCGGCCGCGGCGTGGCCCAGCCTTCCTGCTGCAACATGGGCGTGGGGTAGAACTCCGGCACCGGGCCCAGGCACAGCACCGCCACCGGCTTGGCGCCCGCCGGCAGGCCCAGCAGGTCGGCCAGCGCCTGGGGTTCGAACAATGACACCCAGCCCACCCCCAACCCTTCGGCGCGGGCCGCCAGCCAGAGGTTCTGGATCGCGCACGACACCGAGGCCAGGTCCATTTCCGGCAAGGTGCGGCGGCCAAAGATATGCGCTTCACGGTGGTCACCCAGGGCAATCACTAGCAGCTCGGCGCACTCGCGCACGCCTTCGACTTTCAGCCGCATAAATTCATCGGCGCGCTCGCCCAGCGCATCGGCGGTACGTACCCGCTCCTCTTCCACCAAGGCATGGATGGCTTCGCGCAACGCCGGGCGGGTAATGCGAATAAAGCGCCACGGCTGCATCAGGCCGACGCTGGGGGCGTGATGCGCCGCTTCCAGCAACCGCGCCAGCACCTCGGGCGCCACCGTGCCGCCGCTGAAATGGCGCATATCGCGGCGCTCGGCAATGGCCCGGTAAATCGCGGCGCGCTCGGCGGCGCTATAGGCGTGCTCGTTCATGCCGGCTCGGCGGCTCCCATGGCGGTGCTGCTAGCTGACGCAGGTGCCGCGCCGGGCAGAAACAAGGCAGCGGCGGCAGCCGGGTTGGACGGCATATACAGGTGGATATACGAGGCGGTCAGGCGGCCGATGCGGTACACCGCTTCGCTGGTGCGCTTATACGTCGGGCATACGCCACGGGCCAAGGGGGCCAACGCGCAATCCAGCTCGGAGTAATGGTAGGTATGGCCGCGCAGCGTGCCCTCGGGCAGCTCGATTTCCTGCAAGGCCAGGGCCTTGAGCTTTTTATGCATCTGCGCACTACCCGGCAGCAGGCCCAGCAGTTCGCCGCGAGCGCCGTCTTTGTCAGTCAGCGCATCGAGCAGATACAGCATGCCGCCGCATTCGGCGTGGACCGGTTTGCCAGCCGCATGATGGGCATGGATGGCCACGCGCATCGCCACGTTGGCCTGCAAAGGTTGCAGGTGCAGTTCGGGGTAGCCGCCCGGCAGGTAGAGGCTATCGACCTCGGGCAAGGCGCTATCGCGCAGTGGCGAGAACTCGATCAGCTCGGCGCCCAGTTCGCGCAACAGGTCGAGGTTGGCCTGGTAGAGAAAGGCAAACGAGGTGTCGCGCGCCACGCCAATGCGCACGCCAGCCAGCAGCGGCGCGATAACACGGGCCTGCTCTGGTGCGGCAAAGGTCACGGGCGCCGGCAAGGTGGTATCGGCGCTGGCGGCCAGGGCATCGGCGGCGGCATCCAGGCGCGCGTCGAGGTCTTCCAGCTCATCGGCCTGTACCAGCCCCAGGTGCCGGCTAGGCAGCTCGATGGTGGCGCTGCGCGGCAAAGCGCCATACCACTTGATGGAGGACGGCAGACAGTCACGCAGGATCTCGCCATGGCGGGCGCTGCCGGTGCGGTTGGCCAGCACCCCGGAAAACGGCAGGTCCGCCTGGTAGGTAGCCATGCCATGGGCCATGGCGCCAAAGGTCTGGGCCATGCCGGAACCGTCGATCAATGCCAGCACCGGCACGCCAAAGCGCCGGGCCAGGTCGGCAGCCGATGGCGTGCCGTCGAACAGCCCCATCACCCCTTCGATCAGGATCAGGTCGGCCTCGGCGGCAGCTTCCCAGAGCAGGCGACGGCTTTCGCTTTCGCCCACCATCCACAAGTCCAGCTGGTACACCGGTGCGCCACTGGCGCGGGCGAGAATCATCGGGTCAAGAAAAGCCGGCCCGCATTTAAATACCCGCACCCGTTTGCCTTGGCGCGTATGCAGGCGCGCCAGGGCGGCGGTCACGGTGGTCTTGCCCTGGCCGGAGGCCGGGGCGGCAATCAATAGTGCCGGGCAGGCGTGGGCGGTATTGGCGATCAAAACTCCACCCCGGCCTGGGCCTTGACCCCGGATTTGAACGCGTGTTTGACCATGCCCATCTCGGTGACCGTATCGGCCGCCTCGATCAGGGCCGGCGGCGCGCCGCGCCCGGTGGCCACTACATGCTGCAACTCGGGGCGGCCGCCGATATCGGCCAGCACGGTGTCGAGGTCGAGGTAGCTGTGTTTCAGGGCAATATTCAGCTCATCGAG
>JBCECW010000377.1:0-4648 GCA_039207785.1 Pseudomonas sp.
CCACCACCGCCAGCAGGGCGCCAATCGGGTCGATCACAATGCCTTCCCAGCGCAGGATATTGGCTATCGAGGCCTTGGGCCGCACCACCCGCAGCATCGGCACAATCACGGTGGGGCCGGTTACCAGGGTCAGGGCGCCGAATAGCACCGCCAGGTTCCATTCCAGGCCCAGCAGATAGTGGCTGGTAACGGCGATCACCACCCAGGTCGATAGCGCGCCAAGGGTGACCATGCGCTGCACCACCGCGCCGATTTCCTTCCACTCGCTAAAGCGCAGGGTCAGGCTGCCCTCGAACAGAATCAGCGATACCGACAACGACACCAGCGGCATCAACATCGGCCCGAACAGCGCCTGTGGGTCCAGCCAGCCCAACACGGGGCCGGCGAGAATGCCGCTGAGCAACAAAAACAGAATGGCCGGCAAGCGCACGCGCCAGGCCAGCCATTGGCAGGCGAGGGCAGCGGCGCCGATACCACCGAGGGCCAGCAGGATATGTTGCTCAGTCATGGTTTTTCCTTGGCGAATGGCCTGTGACGCGATGCGCGGCTGTGAAAGACTAGCGCGCTCCCGCGCCTCAGACCGATTGAATTTATGCCGGTTCTCGATCACCCCCTGATAGACCAGTTTCTCGATGCCCTGTGGATGGAAAAAGGCCTGTCCGAACACTCACGCTCGGCGTACCGCAGCGACCTCGCACACTTCAACGGCTGGCTGCAGGAACGCGGCTTGAACCTGCCGGATATCGGCCGCGAGGTGCTGCTCGATCACCTGGCCTGGCGCCTGCAAGAAAAATACGTGGCGCGTTCCACTGCGCGTTTTCTCTCGGCGGTGCGCGGCTTCTATCGCTACCTGCTGCGGGAAAACCTGATCGCCGTCGACCCCACCCTGCAAGTGGAGATGCCGCAGCTGGGCCGGCCGCTGCCCAAAAGCCTGTCTGAAGCCGACGTGGAAGCGCTATTGGCGGCGCCCGAGACCGCCGACCCGATTGGCCTGCGCGACCGCGCCATGCTGGAAGTGCTGTACGCCTGCGGCTTGCGCGTGACCGAGCTGATCAGCCTGACCCTGGAACAAGTCAACCTGCGCCAGGGCGTGCTGCGGGTGTTTGGCAAAGGCAGCAAGGAGCGCCTGGTGCCGATGGGCGAGGAGGCGATGGTGTGGATCGAGCGTTATGTGCGCGAAGCCCGTCCGCAATTGTTGGAAGGGCGGCCCAGCGATGTGCTGTTTCCCAGCAACCGCGGCGAGCAGATGACCCGGCAAACCTTCTGGTACCGCATCAAGCACCACGCCAAGGTCGCCGGCATCGGCAAGGCGCTATCGCCGCACACCCTGCGCCACGCCTTTGCCACCCATCTGCTCAACCATGGCGCCGACCTGCGCGTGGTGCAGATGCTGCTGGGCCATAGCGACCTGTCCACCACGCAGATCTACACCCATATCGCCCGCGCCCGTCTGCAAGAACTGCACGCCCGCCACCATCCGCGCGGCTAGACCGCTACACAGCCCGTTGCACCTTCCGACCCGCTGCGGTCGGCCTGGGCCGGGCTTGTATGGTAGGCTTCGCCCTCGCTGTCCAGCCGCGTTTGTCAGGAGTATCCAATGCGCGTCACCCGAATTATTGCCGCTGCCCTTATTGCCATCAGCAGCTGCGTCGCCTGGGCCGATGAAGCCGACCAGGCCATCCGCAAAACCCTGGAAAATCTGCAGATGGACGTGCCCATCGAAAGCATCGCCGCCAGCCCGCTCAACGGCCTGTACGAAGTGCGTATGCAAGGCGGCCGCGTGCTGTATGCCAGCGCCGATGGCAAGTACGTGATGCAGGGCTACCTGTTCGAAGTAAATGGCGGCAAGCCGGTCAACCTCACCGAAAAAGCCGAAAGCGAGGGCATCGCCAAGACCATCAACGCCATCCCTACGACGGAAATGGTGGTGTACCCGGCGGTTGGCGAGACCAAAACCCATATCACCGTATTCACCGACACCACCTGCCCTTACTGCCACAAGCTGCACGGCGAAATCGCCGAGCTCAACCGCCGTGGCGTGGAAGTGCGCTACCTGGCCTTCCCGCGCCAGGGCCCGGGCTCCGAGGGTGACCAGCAGTTGCAGGCCGTATGGTGCTCCAGCGACCGCAAGAAAGCCATGGACCAGATGGTCGACGGCAAGGACATCAAGGCCGCCAAATGCGAAAACCCGGTGCACAAGCAGTTCGCCCTGGGCCAGGCCATCGGCGTCAACGGCACACCGGCCATCGTTCTGGCCGACGGCAAATTGATTCCGGGTTATCAGCCGGCGCCGCAAGTGGCCGCGTTGGCCCTCAAGGCCAAGTAAGCACGGGCCTCGCGCCTTGATTGACTAATACAGAGCCGCTTCGTAAGGTGCGGCTCTTTTATCTCTGCGGCTCACCTTCGGTGGGCCGTTTCATGCAGTACGAGGGGAGTTCAGGGTGAAACCGGTCAAAGTAGGCATCTGTGGGCTGGGTACCGTCGGTGGCGGTACGTTCAATGTGCTCAAGCGCAACGCCGAGGAAATTGCCCGGCGCGCAGGGCGCGGTATCGAAGTGGCGCAGATTGCGCTGCGTTCGCAGAACCCTCAGTGCGACATTACCGGTATTGCTACCACCAACGATGTGTTCGCGGTGGCCAGCAACCCAGAAATCGACATCGTCATCGAGCTGATCGGCGGCTACACCGTCGCCCATGAGCTGGTGCTCAAGGCCATTGAAAACGGCAAGCACGTGGTCACCGCCAACAAGGCGCTGATTGCCGTGCACGGTAACGAAATCTTCGCCAAGGCCCGTGAAAAGGGTGTGATCGTCGCGTTCGAAGCGGCAGTAGCCGGCGGTATCCCGGTGATCAAGGCGATTCGTGAAGGCCTGGCGGCCAACCGCATCAACTGGCTGGCCGGCATCATCAACGGCACCGGCAACTTTATCTTGAGCGAAATGCGCGAGAAGGGCCGTACCTTCCCCGACGTCCTGGCCGAAGCCCAGGCGCTGGGTTATGCCGAAGCCGATCCGACTTTCGACGTTGAAGGCATCGACGCAGCCCACAAGCTGACCATCCTGGCTTCCATCGCCTTTGGTATTCCGCTGCAGTTCGACAAGGCCTACACCGAAGGCATCACCAAGCTGACCACCGCCGACGTCAACTACGCCGAAGCGCTGGGCTACCGCATCAAGCACTTGGGCGTGGCGCGCAGCACTGCCGCCGGTATCGAGCTGCGTGTGCACCCGACCCTGATTCCGGCTGACCGTCTGATCGCCAACGTCAATGGTGTGATGAACGCCGTGATGGTCAATGGCGATGCGGCTGGCAGCACCCTGTTCTACGGCGCTGGTGCCGGCATGGAGCCGACGGCTTCGGCCGTGATCGCCGACCTGGTGGACGTGGTACGTGCCCTGACCACCGACCCGGAAAACCGCGTACCGCACCTGGCCTTCCAGCCGGACGCGCTGTCCACCCATCCGATCCTGCCGATCGAGGCGTGCGAGAGCGCCTACTACCTGCGTATCCAGGCCAAGGACCACCCTGGCGTACTGGCCCAGGTGGCGACCATCCTGTCGGAGCGCGGGATCAATATCGAGTCGATCATGCAGCAGGAAGTCGAAGAACAAGACGGCCTGGTGCCCATGATCCTGGTCACTCATCGCGTAGTGGAAAAACGCATGAACGACGCCATCGCCGCCCTCGAAGCGCTGAACGATGTGGTCGGCAGTGTCGTGCGTATTCGCGTTGAGCAATTGAGCTGAGGATTTTGTGATGCGTTACATCAGTACCCGCGGCCAAGCGCCTGCGCTGAATTTCGAAGATGTGCTGCTGGCTGGCCTGGCTAGCGACGGCGGCCTGTATGTGCCGGAAAACCTGCCGCGTTTTACCCAGGAAGAAATCGCCTCCTGGGCTGGCCTGCCGTACCACGAGCTGGCGTTCCGCGTGATGCGCCCGTTTGTTACCGGCAGCATTCCCGATGCCGACTTCAAGAAGATCCTGGAAGAAACCTACGGCGTGTTCGCCCATAACGCCGTGGCGCCGCTGCGTCAGCTCAATGGCAACGAGTGGGTGCTGGAGCTGTTCCACGGCCCGACCCTGGCGTTCAAAGACTTCGCCCTGCAACTGCTCGGCCGTCTGCTCGACTACGTACTGGCCAAGCGCAATGAGCGCGTGGTGATCATCGGCGCCACCTCCGGTGACACCGGTTCGGCCGCCATCGAAGGCTGCAAGGCCTGCGATAACGTCGATATCTTTATCCTGCACCCGAACAACCGTGTGTCCGAAGTACAGCGCCGGCAGATGACCACCATCCTCGGCGACAACATTCATAACATCGCCGTGGAAGGTAACTTCGACGACTGCCAGGAAATGGTCAAAGACAGCTTCGCTGACCAGAGTTTCCTCAAAGGCACGCGCCTGGTGGCGGTGAACTCGATCAACTGGGCGCGGATCATGGCCCAGATCGTCTACTACTTCCACGCGGCCTTGCAGCTCGGCGGTCCGGCGCGTTCGGTGGCCTTCTCGGTGCCGACCGGCAACTTCGGCAACATCCTCGCCGGGTATGTCGCGGCGCAGATGGGCCTGCCGGTCGAGAAGCTGATCGTTGCGACCAACGTGAACGACATTCTCCACCGCGCGCTGGCCGATGGCGATTACTCGCAGG
>JBCECW010000378.1:0-4643 GCA_039207785.1 Pseudomonas sp.
CCGGGCATTTTCCGCACTCACCACCTCGGCCATCCGCGCGTCGTGGTACACCCGCACCTCCAGCTGCGGCACCGGCAGCCACGGCAGGCTGTGTTCCTGGCGCACCTTGAGCGTGGTGGTATAGGGGCAGGCTTCGACCACATCCAGGGCCAGTACGCCGAGCAGGCTTTCGCCCTGGCTGAGTGCCACGCGCCGCGATCCCTGTTCGTCACGCATGGCCGGCAGCAGCCGCATCAGCCGCGCGTAGTTGGCCTCGCAGGCAGCTTGCAGCTCGATCAGGTCGACGCGATAGCGATCGCGCAGCAGGGTTACGCCCACATTCCCCTCACTTCGGCACGGTTCAGTGCCAGCCATTGAATGGCAATAATGCTCGCCGCGTTGCTGATCAGGCCGTCGCGTACCGCCGCCAGGGCGTCTTCGAACGGCACCACATGCACGCGGATATCTTCGCCTTCTTCTTCCAGGCCATGCACGCCGCCAGCGCCGGTGCTGTCACAGCGGCCCAGGTACAGGTAGACCTTTTCATCCGAGCCGCCGGGGGAGGGGAAGTATTGGGTAATTGGCCACAGGGCCTGCAGTTCCAGGTTGGCTTCTTCGACGGCTTCGCGCAGGGCGACTTCTTCGGGCTGCTCATCCTTGTCGATCAACCCGGCCACCAGTTCCAGCAGCCAGGGGTTGGCGCCCTTGGTCATGGCGCCGACGCGGAATTGCTCGATCAGCACCACCTGGTCGGTCTTGGGGTCGTAGGGCAGTACACACACGGCATCATGGCGCACAAAGAGTTCACGGCTGATGGTGCGGCCCATCTCGCCAGAGAACAGACGGTGGCGCAGGTGCAGGCGGTCGACTTTATAGAAACCCTTGAAGCAGTTTTCCCGCTCAATGATTTGCACATCGTCTGGGCCGGGTGTGTGGATCTTGGTCATCGGTTACCCATTGGTTGCTGAAACGTCGATTGCTGTCATCCTAGCTTGCCTCGGCGGGCGCCGCAGCCACTTTCAAGAATGTCGACAGGCTGCGAGGATAGCCGCCCGGGCATTTGCCAGAAAGCCCGAACTCACACGGTCATCGACAGTCGAAGGCCGGTAAGCGCTGTATTTCACCCGCACTGAACCCTCTTCGCCAAGGACTGCCATGCCGCTGTTGAAAGCCTGTACGCCACTTGCCCTGGCCCTGATGTTGGGCGGCTGTGCCAGCCTGTTCGGACCTGATACGACAGACAAGCTGGACGTCAAGCGCACCGCCTGGGAACACACCCAGCCAGGGTGCCAGGGCAGTGATTGCCCGTTGGTCAATATCGACACCATCAGCTTTGTCGACGAGCCGCAACTGACCGCGCTGATCGATAAGCGCCTGCGGCAGATGACCGTCAATACCCCGGACGCCACCGTGCCGGCGACTCTGCAAAGCTATGAAAAAAGCTTTCTGCAATCGGCCGAGCCCGGTTATTCAAGCTACTTGCAGGCCAAGGTACGCGAGCAGCATGACGGCCTGGTGATTATCGAGCTGTCGAGCTATCTGTTTACCGGTGGTGCCCACGGTATGCCGGGGCGGCAACTGATCAACTACGACCGCAAGCTGCACAAGGTGCTGACCCTGCAAGATATGTTGATTCCCGGCCAGGAAGCGGCGTTCTGGCAAGCGGCCGAGCTGGCGCACAAAGGCTGGCTGGCGGCCAACAAGCTCGACCAGGACCCCGAGTTCATCAAGACTTGGCCGTTTATGCGCACCGACAATATCGGCCTGACCTTTGGCGCGGTAAGCCTGATGTACGACGTGTACAGCATTGCGCCGTACTCGTCGGGCCACCCGGAGTTGAAGATCCCCTATCCGCGCCTGAACGGCATTATCAAGCCGCAGTACTTCCCCGGCCGCGGCTAACGCCAATCTCGAGGGGCTCACGCCGACCTCGTAGGGTGCGCTCCGCGCACCAAGCGATTTCGGCGTTTGCACGTTGGTGCGCGGAGCACACCCTACGAGGCCTGTGCTGGGGCGAGTTTCGGCGCAAGACTGCCCAATACGAATTGCAGCGCACCAGCGAGAATCAACGCCGGCAGCGTGGCGCCCAGTTCTGGATAAATATTGGCCAACAGATGATAGGTGGCCACGCCGCCGGCCCAGGCCGCCAGGGCCGACCAGCGCAGGGCGTGCGGCATCACCACAGCCTGGCGGCGGCGCAGAATAAAGTGGTCCACCAGCACCACGCCAAACAGCGGCGCAAATACTGAGCCGATCAGCAGCAGGAAGTTCTGGTACTGGGCCAACGGCGCCACGCAGGCGATCAGGGTGCAGATTGCGCCAATCGCCAACGCCAGGTGCTCCACTTTTAGCTTGATTACGGTGCCGCTGGAGACCGCCGCCGAGTGGATATCGGCAAAGGCGTTTTCCGACTCATCCAGCAGAATCAGCAGCAACGGAATACCCAGGCCGGCGCCAGCCAGGGCCAGCAGCAGGGCGTTGACTTCACCGCTCGGGGCGAAGGCCAGGGTATAGGCCACGCCCAGGCCCATCAGCCACAGGTTGCCCACAAAAAAGCCTACGGCGGTGCCGGTAAAGACGCTGCCGGCGCGCTTGCCAAAGCGCGAGTAGTCGGCAATCAGCGGCAGCCACGACAGCGGCATGGCAATGGCGATATCAAACCCCAGGGCAAACGGCAGCGAGCCATCGCCGCGTTGCGCCCACAGGCTGGCCAGGTCGGCTTTGTTCAGCAGGTTCCAGGTCAGCCAGGTGCAAGCGGCCAGCAGCAGCCAGATGCCCCATTTGCGCAGGATCTGCCGCACAAAGGTCAGCGGGCCGGTCACGGCCAGCAGGGTGGCCAGGGCGCCGAACAGCAGGGTCCACAGCAACGGTTGGGTCCACAGGCTTTCTTCACCAAAGGCGCGGGCCGCCAGCAGGCTGGCGGCATCGCGCATCACGATGATTTCAAACGCACCCCAGCCAATCAGCTGCAACAGGTTCAGCAGCGCCGGCAGGCTGGCGCCGTGGTTGCCGAGACTGAGCTTGATCGCGGCCATCGAGGCCAGGCCGGTGTCACTGCCGATCACGCCGACGGCGGCCAACAGCAGCACGCCGACAGCGGTGCCCAAGGCGATGGCCAGCAGGCCAAAGGCCAGGCCCAGGCCGGGGGCGAGCAGGGCGCCGGTTTGCAGCACCATCAGGCCGATGCCTAAGGAAAACCACAGGGAAAACAGATCACGCGCGCCAAATACGCGCTTGCTGGCCGGGACGGCGAGATCGGGGGAGTAGGTGCTGGGTGTGTTCACGCTGTTGTTCTCGGGGTGGCGTTGGTGGTGGAAATGGGGCTGCCGTGCGGGCCAGCCCCCTCTCCCTAGCCCTCTCCCCGCTGGGGCGAGGGGACTGAATTGGGGTGTGTCGAAAAATGAAGTGCTATCCCTGATCCGCTCCCTCTCCCCGAGGGGGAGAGGGTTGGGGAGAGGGCTCTCCCTCTCGGCCACGCTAGACCTTCTTATAAAGCTGACTACCTTCCTGCTTAAACC
Organism: Pseudomonas sp.; assembly: GCA_039207785.1. GTDB lineage: Bacteria > Pseudomonadota > Gammaproteobacteria > Pseudomonadales > Pseudomonadaceae > Aquipseudomonas. The sequence continues at coordinate 3,498 of JBCECW010000378.1, forward strand.
GCTGCGCCTGCTCGATCATCCCTTGCTGCACGTCGATATCCACCGCATCGATGCGCTGGTTGGCGGCGTATTCGCGCACTTCCTGGGTAATTTTCATCGAGCAGAATTTCGGCCCGCACATGGAGCAGAAGTGCGCCACCTTGGCCGAGTCCTTGGGCAGGGTTTCGTCGTGGTAGGCGCGCGCGGTGTCGGGGTCCAGGCCAAGGTTGAACTGGTCTTCCCAGCGGAATTCAAAGCGCGCCTTGGACAGCGCATTGTCGCGGATCTGCGCGCCGGGGTGGCCTTTGGCAAGGTCGGCGGCATGGGCGGCGATCTTGTAAGTAATGATCCCGGTCTTGACGTCATCCTTGTTCGGCAGCCCCAGGTGCTCCTTGGGCGTGACGTAGCAGAGCATGGCGCAACCAAACCAGCCGATCATCGCCGCGCCAATGCCCGAGGTGATGTGGTCGTAGCCAGGGGCGATATCGGTGGTCAGCGGGCCGAGCGTATAGAACGGCGCTTCGTCGCAGCATTCCAGCTGCTTGTCCATGTTCTCTTTGATCAGCTGCATGGGCACATGGCCGGGGCCTTCGATCATGCATTGAACGTCGTGTTTCCAGGCGATCTTGGTCAGCTCGCCAAGGGTTTCCAGCTCGCCGAACTGCGCGGCATCGTTGGCATCGGCGATTGAGCCTGGGCGCAGGCCATCGCCCAGGGAGAAGGACACATCGTAGGCCTTCATGATTTCGCAGATTTCATCGAAGTGGGTGTAGAGGAAGTTCTCTTTATGGTGCGCCAGGCACCACTTGGCCATGATCGAACCGCCGCGCGAAACGATGCCGGTCACGCGCTTGGCGGTCAGCGGCACATAGCGCAGCAGCACGCCGGCGTGGATGGTGAAGTAGTCCACGCCTTGTTCGGCTTGTTCGATCAGGGTGTCGCGGAACAGCTCCCAGGTCAGGTCTTCGGCCACGCCGCCGACTTTTTCCAGGGCCTGGTAGATCGGCACGGTGCCAATCGGTACCGGCGAGTTGCGGATAATCCACTCGCGGGTTTCGTGGATATGTTTGCCGGTGGACAGGTCCATCACCGTGTCCGAGCCCCAGCGAATACCCCAGGTCAGCTTGGCCACTTCTTCTTCGATGGATGAACCCAGGGCGCTGTTGC
>JBCECW010000379.1:0-4605 GCA_039207785.1 Pseudomonas sp.
TGCCCAAATACCTGTTCTTCCTGGCCCTTGGGGTGATTGCGGTGCTGTTGCTGGTGCTGTTGCAACGGCTGCGCCGCTATACAGCGGGAGGTGCAGCATGAGCCCATTGATACGCACCTTCTGGATTGGCACCGGGCTGATCCTGCTAAGCAATGCATTGGCCCTGGGCGGGGTGTATTACAACCGCAGTGGCGAGCCGGATAGCGTTATGCGCCTGAGTGAGCGCGAGCTGGCGAAGAGCTACAACCAGGTGGTGGACAGCAGCGACTTCGCCGCCCAGGTGCTGCGCCTGGAGTATCGCGTCGCTGAGGGGTGGGTCACCCTCGACAAGCTGCGCGCACTGGGCTTCGAGATGGACGAGCAGCGCGCGGGCTATCGCAATCCTCGCCTGGAACGCGATGGCCTGGTGGTGCTGGAACTCGACGGCGCCTATTACCAACGCCAGTTGGCCGAGGCGCAGGCCAGCCTTGAACAGGCGCAAAAGGCCTACGCCAATGAGGCCGACAGTGCGGTGCTGAAGGAGCAGGTTGATAGCGCCGACTACGAATTGCGTCGCCTGCGCAGAAATGACTCGCGGCTGTATGTGGTGGATGCCGGCCTGGACGCCGCCGAGCTGCGCCAACGTTATCCGGATCGCCAGCGCTACAGCCTGGCACGCGCCAGCCTGCGGGCGGGGCTGCGTTGGGTGCCAGGCGAGGCGAGAACCGAGGACTACACGCTATATGCGGAGTTGGCTGAGCTAAGCGTGCCGAGCCGCTGGAGCCAGGTGTTCGCGACTTGGCAGCCTTATGATCGCGACGCCGAAGAGCGCAGCAAAGTCAGCGTTGAGTTGGCCTTTGGTAAGCGTTTTGAACCGTGGGTGATTGCGGCGAGCAAAGTCGAATAACCGCGTTTGCCGGGCTATCGCTTGGTGCGCGGAGCGCACCCTACGGGCCAACGTTGCTTCCGTAGGGTGCGCTCCGCGCACCAAGGCGTCACACAATCCGGCCGTTGTCGCGGGCGGGTTCGAGGCGAATGGCGACGAACTTCGAGGTTGGCGTATAGCTGCCGTCCCCCACGCTTTCCAGCGGCACCAGCGGGTTGGTTTCCGGGTAGTAGGCGGCGGCTTGGCCGGCCGGAATATCGTAGGCCAGCAGGGTAAAACCGCTGATACGTCGCTCGCGGCCATCGCCCCATAACGACAGCACATCCACCTTCTGCCCAGGCTTGTAGCCCAGGCGGATGATGTCGGCTTCGTTGGCAAACACCACATCACGCTGGCCTTTGACCCCGCGGTAGCGGTCGTCCAGGCCATAGATGGTGGTGTTGTATTGGTCGTGGGAACGCATGGTCTGCAGGATCAGGTCCGGTACTTCGCCACGGGCGCGAATACCTTCGTGCAGCAGGTCGTCCGGCAGGGCATTGGCCTTGAAATTGGCCAGGCCCGAGGCGGTGTTCCAACGGCGTTGGCCGGCGGCATTGCCGAGGTAGAAACCACCGGGGTCGCGGGCGCGCTGGTTAAAGCCTTTGAAGCCCGGTACCACGTCGGCAATCAGCTCGCGAATACGGTCGTAGTCTTCGATCAACCACAGCCAGTTCACTGGTTTATTGCCCAGGGTGGCGGCAGCGATACCGGCGACGATAGCCGGCTCCGAGCGCATCTGTTTACTCAGCGGCTGCAACTGGCCGTTGGAGGCGTGAACCATGCTGAACGAGTCTTCCACGGTCACGGCTTGCGGGCCGTTGGCCTGGCGGTCGATATCGGTGCGGCCCAGGCATGGCAGGATCAGCGCCTGCTTGCCGAGGGTCAGGTGGCTGCGGTTGAGCTTGGTGCTGATCTGTACGGTGAGGTCGCAGTTTTCCAGCGCCTGGTGGGCGCGCGGGGTGTCTGGGGTGGCTTGGGCGAAGTTGCCGCCCAGGCCGATAAACACCTTGGCCTGGCCATCGAGCATGGCGTGAATGGCTTCCACGGTGTTGTGGCCAAATTCGCGCGGCACCTTGAAGTCGAAACGGCGCTCCAGGGCATCGAGGAAAAACGCCGGCGGACGATCGTTGATGCCCATGGTGCGGTCGCCCTGCACGTTGCTGTGGCCGCGCACCGGGCACAGGCCCGCGCCGGGCTTGCCGACGTTGCCGCGCAACAGCATCAGGTTGGCGATTTCCTGGATGGTCGGCACCGAATGGCGGTGCTGGGTGACGCCCATGGCCCAGCACATGATCACGCGCTCGGCATTGCGGTAGATATGCGCCATCTGTTCGATCTCGGCCTTGCTCAGGCCGGACTGGGCGATGATGTGTTCCCAGGTGGTGGCCTCGACCACTTCCAGGTACGCGTCCACCTGGTTGGTGTGCTGGGCGATAAAGGCGTGATCGAACACCGTCGATGTACCCTTGGCCGCCGCTTCGCGCTCCCACTTGAGCAGGAACTTGGCAATGCCACGCAGCGCCGCCATATCGCCGCCCAGCGCCGGGCGGAAGAAGGTGGTGCTGGTCGGGCGGTCGCCGTTGCTAAGCATTTCAATCGGGTGCTGCGGGTGTTGGAAACGCTCCAGGCCGCGTTCCTTCAACGGGTTCAGGCATACCACCTGGGCGCCACGCTGAACGGCTTCGCGCAGAGGTTCGAGCATGCGCGGGTGGTTGGTGCCGGGGTTCTGGCCGATGACGAAGATCGCCTCGGCATGTTCGAAGTCATCGAAGGTGACCGTGCCCTTGCCCACGCCGACGCTCTGGCCCAGGGCCACGCCGCTGGCTTCGTGGCACATGTTCGAACAGTCGGGAAAGTTATTGGTGCCGTAGGCGCGCACAAACAATTGATAGAGAAAGGCCGCTTCGTTGCTGGCCCGGCCTGAGGTGTAGAACTCGGCCTGGTTGGGGCTTTCCAGGGCATTGAGGTGCTGGGCGATCAGCTCGAAGGCGGCATCCCAGGCGATGGGCTTGTAGCGGTCGCTGGCCGGGTCGTAGATCATCGGCTCGGTCAGGCGGCCCTGGTATTCCAGCCAATAGTCGCTTTGCTCACGCAGGGTGCTGACGCTGTGCTTGGCGAAAAACGCCGCGTCTACTCGGCGCTTGGTGGCCTCCCAGTTCACCGCCTTGGCGCCGTTCTCGCAGAACTTGACCATGCCGGTTTCCGACGACTCACCCCAGGCGCAGCCCGGGCAGTCGAAGCCGCCGTGCTGGTTGGTTTTCAGCAGGGTGCGGATGTTCTTCAGGGCGTTGTCGCTCTCCAGCCAGAAGTGCGCCACGCTTTTCAGCGCGCCCCAGCCGCCCGCCGCGCCTTTGTACGGCTTGTAGCGTTGCACTGGGTTGCTCTCGACCTGATGACTCATTGCGCTAACTCCGGGCTATAGACCCGCGGCGCATTCCTGTGCGGCAGGTGGATCAGATTAAGGTTGTGGCGGCGGGCCCATTGCACGGCCAGGCCGGTGGGCGCCGACAGGCTGACCAGGGTGGTGATGCCGGCGCGCAGCACTTTCTGGATCAGTTCCAGGCTGCAGCGGCTGGTCACCAGGGCCAGGCCGCCTTGGGTGGCGATCTGTTGGCGGGTGAGGGCGCCAATCAATTTATCCAGGGCGTTATGCCGACCGATATCTTCGCGGCCCAGCAGCAGTTGCCCGCTGTTATCCATAAACAGCGCGGCATGCACAGCGCCGCAGTGCTGGCCCAGGGGCTGAAAGTCGTTGATACGGTCGCGCAGGCCCACCAGCCACGCGGCAGGTGGCAGAGGTGCCTGGGTAAGGGCGGTGAGTTGCGGCAGGGCTTGCTCCACGGCTTCTACGCCGCACAGGCCGCAACCGCTGGTGCCGGTCATCTGCCGGCGCTGCTGCTTGAGGTTCCAGAACGCGCGGCTGCTGATCTGCACCTCGGCCTGGCGGGCCGAGCCACAGCCGCTGAGCTTGAGGTCATAAATATCGTCGATGGACTCGACAATGCCGCTGCCCAGGCTAAAACCGATGACAAAATCTTCCAGGTCATTGGGCGAAACCAACATCACCGCCTGGCTGATGCCGTTGTAGGCAATGGCCAGCGCCACTTCTTCGGCCAGCTCGGCAGGCGCGGCTACGCTGTGCTCCAGCTCACAAAAGCGGTAGCTATGGCTGGCGTGGTCAAGAAGGGAAACAGGGGCATGGGCGGAAACCGCCGCAAGGGGTTGGCGTTTGGCGTTCATTGTCGTCACCGAGTTGCACGAAGTTCGGTTGATCGTTATTTGAACAGCCTAGGCCGGTTGATCGACGGCGTCTAATCGCTAGTGCTGATGCGGTGATAGATGGCGTCGATGATCGGCGTGCTTGCGTGTGGTCACGACTCCAGCAGCATGGCGCCCGCTTCCTGAAAGCAGGCCTCGGCCAGGGCCGAGCGCGGTGCGCTGCGGCGCATGATCAGGCCCAGCGGGGCGAGGGTCTGGGCATCTTCGATGGGCTGTAGCTTGAGGTGCTTGGTGAGCATATCGAGGCCGCCATAGAGCGGCATGATCGCGCAGCACAGGCCGCCATGCACAGCTTGCACCAGTTGGTGCACCACATCGGTTTCCAGCAGTGGCGTGGCCGTCAGGCCGCGGCTGCGGAAGTTGTGGTTGATCGACTGGCGAAAATGCATGCCGCTGGACAGCAGGCCCAGCGGCAGGTTGAC
>JBCECW010000380.1:0-4587 GCA_039207785.1 Pseudomonas sp.
CTCCTGGCGAAAGCCTTTGATCATCCGCAGCCCCAGGCGAATGGCCGGTTCGCCCTGGCCATGGGGGTCGTCGGCGGCAAACTCCAGGCTGCAGTCCCAGGCGCTAGCCTGCACATCCACCGGCCGGGTTTCGATACCGTGGCGGCGAGCGTCCTGCAATAACTGGTCGGGGCTGTAAAAACCCATGGGCCAGCTATTGATCAGGGCGCAGGCAAAGGCTGCCGGTTCGTGGCATTTCAGCCAGCAACTGGCGTAGGTCAGCAAGGCAAAGCTGGCGGCGTGGGACTCGGGAAAACCGTAGCTGCCAAAGCCTTTGATCTGCTCGAAAATCCGCGCGGCAAACTCGGCGCTATAGCCGCGTTCAAGCATGCCCGTGGTCAGCCGCTCGCGGTGCGGCTCCAGACCGCCGTGGCGTTTCCAGGCGGCCATGGAACGGCGCAACTGGTCAGACTCACCCAGGGTGTACCCCGCCGCGACCACCGCCAGTTCCATCACCTGTTCCTGGAACAGCGGCACGCCCAGGGTGCGCTCGAACACCGGGATCAGATCATCCTTGGGATACGTCACCGGTTCCTCGCCATTACGCCGGCGCAGATAGGGATGGACCATATCGCCCTGGATCGGCCCCGGCCGCACGATGGCCACCTGGATCACCAGGTCATAGAAGGTCTTGGGCCGCAGGCGCGGCAGCATGGCCATCTGCGCGCGGGATTCGATCTGGAATACGCCAATGGTGTCGGCGCGGCTGATCATCTCGTAGGTCGGTTTGTCTTCGGCGGGGATGGTGGCCAAGGTCCACTGCCGCCCCCGGTGATACTGGATCAGGTCGAAGGTACGGCGAATGGCGCTGAGCATGCCCAGGGCGAGAATATCCACCTTGAGCAGGCCCACCAGGTCGAGGTCGTCCTTGTCCCATTGAATAATGGTGCGCTCGGCCATGGCGGCGTTTTCCACCGGCACCAGGGTATGCAGCGGCTGCTCGGAAATCACAAAGCCGCCCGGGTGCTGGGACAGATGGCGGGGAAAGCCGATCAGCTCGCGGGTCAGGGTCAGCACCCGGTTGAGTTCAGGCTGCTCGGGGTCGAAGCCGGCGGCGCGCAGATCCTCCAGCGGTGGGCCGTCTTTGCTCCAGCGCCCGCAGCAATCGGCCAGGGCATTGACCTGGTCGGGCGGCAACCCCAGGGCGCGGCCCACATCCCGTATCGCGCCGGCGCCGTGATAGGTGCTGGCCACGGCGGTTAGCGCCGCGCGACTGCGGCCATAGCGCTGGAAGATGTACTGCAACACTTCTTCGCGACGGTCGTGTTCGAAGTCGACGTCGATATCCGGCGGCTCGTTGCGCTCCTTGGAGAGAAAGCGTTCGAACAGCATGGTGGCTTTGGTTTGCGCCGGGTTGAGCTCGGTAATGCCGAGGACAAAACACAGCATCGAATTGGCGGCTGAGCCCCGGCCCTGGCAGAGGATGTTCTGGCTGCGGGCAAAGCGCACGATATCGTGCACGGTCAGGAAATAGCTCTCGTATTTAAGCTCGGCAATGATCGCCAGCTCACGCTCGATCTGGGCCGTGAACCTGTCTGCCACGCCAGCAGGCCAGCGTTCGTATATGCCCTCCTCGGCCAGGTGCTTGAGCCAGGAGGCAGGCGTATGCCCGTGCGGCACCAGCTCACGGGGGTACTCATACTTCAACTCGGACAGGCTAAAGCTGCAGCGCGCGGCAATGACCAGGGTCTGGTCCAGCAACGCCACGGGATACAGCTCGGCCAAGGTTGCGACAGGCCGCAGATGGCGCTCGCCATTGGGGAATAGCCGATACCCGGCCTCGGCCACGGTGCAGTGATGGCGGATGGCGGTCATGGTGTCTTGCAGGGCGCGGCGGCCGCGGGCGTGCATATGCACATCGCCAGCGGCTACGGCGGCAATGCCCTGGCGCGCGGCCAGGGCCAGCAGTTGTTGCAGGCGCTGCTGGTCATTGCCGCCGCAATGCAGCTCCACGGCCAGCCACAGACTGTCGGGAAACACCTGGCGCAGCCAGGCACCCTGCTCGTCCACGTCGCTATCCAGGTCGGCCAGCCACAGGGCGCAGAGACCTGGCAGCGGCGCGGCGAAGTCTTCGCGCAGCAAGCGGTACTGGCCTTTTTCGCTGCGCCTTCGGCCTTGGGTAATCAACCGACACAGGTGCTGATAGCCGGTCAGGTTTTCCACCAGCAGAACAAAACGCGGCCCGTCGTCCAAGGCCATTTCGCTGCCGATAATCAGCGCCAGCTCGGTCTCTTTGGCCGCCTGCCAGGCCCGCACAATACCGGCCAGGGTGCATTCGTCGGTGATGGCCAGGGCGCTGTAGCCATGCTGTTTGGCGCGCTCGAACAACTCCCTGGCGCTGGAGGCACCGCGCTGGAAACTGAAGTTGCTCAGGCAGTGCAGCTCGGCATAGGCGCGGCTCATGCGAACCAGCCGTGGACCATAAAGGGCCCGGGTTCTGCGCTGCCAACCACGCGGTACGCCCACACGCGCTGGCCGCTGCGGGTAAGCAGCAGGTAGTAATCGCGGCGGATATCGCCGCCGTCCCACCAGCCGGACTCGATACGTTCCGGCCCAGCCAGAATCTGCGGCGCCCGCTCGCGCAGCGGCTGCGCTTCGGCCAGCAGCCAACCCGGCCGGGGCGCACTGGCCACGGGCCCTGCGGCCTTGCTGCTGGCCGTGGCGTGCCAGGCGCATTCGGGGCGATGGTCGGCATGCGCCTGAATGCCCTGCACCGCCTCATCGCCCAGGCGCGCGCGCAAGCGTTCGCGCAGCTGCAGCCAGGGCACCGATTGCTGCGGACGTTCCTCGAACAGCTCGCGGTGTTCGGGCACAAAGGCCGGCAGGTCCTTGGCCTGCAGGCTTAGCGCCCGTACCGGCGCAGGCACCAACACCCGCTCCAGGCGGCCACGGGCCAGCTCAAACAACAAGCTCGGCTCACGCTCGGCGCTTAGCAGGCCAACGTCCACCTGGCTGCGGCTGCCATCCACATGCTCCAGCTGCAGGGCAAAACCCAGCACACCGCTGTCACGCCCGGCGAGAAAGGCCGCCAGGTCGGCCGTCAGCCGGCGCAGGGGAAACAGCAGCGCCTGGCTCGACTCCACATCGAAATTCAGCTCGATACGCACCTCGAACTGTTCCGGCGGCTGGTAGCAATCCAGGGCCACTGCGCGTTGGCCGAGCAAGCTATCCAGGTGTAGCAATAGCCCGGCATCAAAGCGGCTGGCCAGGGTATGCCGGGGCAGCGCCAGCACCTGCTGCAAACTGCGCAGGCCCATACGGGCCAGGGCGTTGGCGGTTTTGCTATCCAGCCCCAGGCGATTGAGCGGCATACGCCCCAGCACCCCGTGCAACACCTGGCTATCACTGACGGCCAGGCCATCGTAGGCATTGGCAAGCATCCGCGCGGCTACCGGGTTGGGCGCGGCGACCAGGCGATGGCGAAAGCCCAGGGCCGTCAACTCAATGCGCAGGCGCGCCTCAAAACGTGGCCAGGGCCCAAACTGCGCCAGGCTGGATTCGATCTCCAGCAACTAATCGCGGGGATAACGCAGGCTGACCTGGGAACTGAAGGAGTAAGCCCAGGCGGCCAAAAACTGATGCCAGCGGGCGATGGCGCCGTGGTCGTATTCCACCTGGGTAAAGTCGCGGCTCAGGGCCAGAGCCGTGGTCAGGCTTTGTCCCGCGTGTAGCCCCAACTCCCCGGCAGCCTCGTTAACTGCCTGTACCACGCGGCGTTGCGCGCTGCCGGTAATCAACGCCAGCGGCGCCTCGGGCTCGCTGCTGGCGCGCAGCACCGCATCCAGCGCCAGCTGCGGCAAGACAATGCACACCCAGCGCATGCTTAGCGCGCCAGCGGCACAGGCTGGGCCGGCGCCAAGCCGCCGCGGCACTTGAGCACGCGCAACTGCGCGGGCTGGGTGTCGATGGCAATGCGCAGCGCGGCCGGTGACGGGTTCACCGCCTCTTTTAGCGGGCGATAGGCAAAGGCCAGGGTTTGCCCGGTTTCGGCCGCCACCTGCAAACGCCGCAAGGCGCGGTCATCGGCCTGTTGCGGCCAACTCAGCACCGCGCCGCAACTGCCCGAACGCAGGCATTGTTCGGTGGCCCACAAGGCGTCGCGGCCCGAGGCCTGGATAATGCTCAGCCAGCGCAGGTCGATGCCGGCACTCAACCAGGCGCTGGCACAAGGGATGGCCGGCGGCGCCACGATCACCACCCGCTCCCCCGCCTGGGTCAGGCGCGCCAGGGTGGGCCAGAGCAAGTGCAATTCGCCGACGCCCGGGGCGCTGAGCAGAATTTCGCTAAGCGCCCCCTCAGGCCAGCCACCGGTGGGCAACAAGGCGTCCAGGGGCGCGAACCCGGTGGCGATATGCCCGGCCTGCTGCGGCATGGCGCGGCCTTTCCAGACACGACGGCGGTCGAGCAAGGACGCCAAAGAGACGACCTTGCCTGCCACGGCAGAGTCGGCAAGAGACGATGAATTGGGAAGCATGGTGCAGCTCAGCAGGAAATTACTGTATGAACATACAGTAAACCTAATTGCGCGCGGGCTGGTCAATGGCTCGC
>JBCECW010000381.1:0-4586 GCA_039207785.1 Pseudomonas sp.
CCGCGATGTACCACGCCAAGGAACGCGGCAAGAACAACTTCCAGTTCTACCAGGCGGCGATGAACGCCACGGCGCTGGAGCGCCTGGAGCTGGAAAGCGACCTGCGCCATGCCCTCGACCAGCAACAGTTCGTGCTGTACTACCAGCCGCAATTCAGCGCCAACGGCCAACGCCTGATCGGCGCCGAGGCGCTGCTGCGCTGGCAGCACCCGCGCCGTGGCCTGATTGCGCCGACCGAATTTATTCCGGTGCTCGAAGAATTGGGCCTGGTGGTGGATGTCGGCGACTGGGTGCTGGTGGAGGCCTGCCGGCAGATGAATATCTGGCACGCCCAGGGCGTGCGGGTGCCGAAGGTATCGGTGAACCTCTCGGCCCGGCAATTTGCCGAGGGCCAGCTGGGCCAGCGCATTGCCCATATCCTGCACAGCAGCGGCCTGCCACCCAGCTGCCTGGAGCTGGAACTGACCGAAAGCATCCTGATGCGCGACGTACAGGAAACCATGCAGGTGCTGATGGGCTTCAAGCAGTTGGGCCTGAATATCGCCGTGGATGACTTTGGCACCGGGTATTCGTCGCTTAACTACCTCAAGCAATTCCCCATTGACGTGCTGAAAATCGACCGCAGCTTTGTCGATGGCCTGCCCAGCGGCGAACAGGATGCACAGATCGCCCGCGCCATTATCGCCATGGCCCACAGCCTGAACCTGGCGGTAATCGCCGAGGGCGTGGAAACCCAGGAACAGCTCGATTTCCTGCGTGAACACGGCTGCGACGAAGTGCAGGGCTACCTGCTCGGCAAGCCGATGACCGCCCACCAACTGGCCTCGCAGTTCAGTGGCAATACGTTGTTTATGCTCAGCTAAGCCAGCCCCTGCCGCTCTAGGCCGCGCCCCATAATCACAATGAGGCCGGCTTGTTTGCTACATGACCGACCGTCATGTGCCAGATAACGACGAATCCGGTAGAATCCGCGCCTTCTTCGGGTAAGCCTTGGTTGTACTGGGTGCGCCCACACGCGTTTGATCAAATCTTGCCCAGCTCACTCTTAGGAGACAGCCATGTTTAGTCGCTCAACTACCATCGCCAACTACGATGCCGAACTTTTTGCCGCCATGGAGCAAGAAGCTCAGCGCCAGGAAGAGCACATCGAGCTGATCGCCTCGGAGAACTACACCAGCCCGGCGGTGATGGAAGCCCAGGGCTCCGTACTGACCAACAAGTACGCCGAAGGCTACCCGGGCAAGCGTTACTACGGCGGCTGCGAATACGTCGACGTGGTTGAACAGTTGGCCATCGACCGCGCCAAGGAGCTGTTCGGCGCCGACTACGCCAACGTCCAACCGCACGCTGGCTCGCAAGCCAACAGCGCCGTGTACCTGGCCCTGCTCAACGCCGGCGACACCATCCTGGGCATGAGCCTGGCCCACGGCGGCCACCTGACCCACGGCGCCACCGTCAGCTCCTCGGGCAAGCTGTACAACGCCGTACAGTACGGCATCGACGGCAATGGCCTGATCGACTACGACGAAGTCGAGCGCCTGGCCGTTGAGCACAAGCCAAAAATGATCGTGGCCGGTTTCTCGGCTTACTCGCAGGTGCTGGACTTCCCACGCTTCCGCGCCATTGCTGACAAAGTCGGCGCTTACCTGTTCGTCGACATGGCCCACGTAGCCGGCCTGGTTGCCGCTGGCGTGTACCCGAACCCGGTGCCGTTCGCTGACGTGGTGACCACCACCACCCACAAGACCCTGCGCGGCCCACGCGGCGGCCTGATCCTCGCCAAGGCCAACGCCGAGATCGAGAAAAAGCTCAACTCCGCCGTATTCCCAGGCGCCCAGGGCGGCCCGCTGGAACACGTGATCGCTGCCAAGGCCGTGTGCTTCAAGGAAGCGCTGCAGCCTGAGTTCAAGGCCTACCAGCAACAAGTGATCAAGAACGCCCAGGCCATGGCCAGCGTGTTTATCGAGCGCGGTTTTGACGTGGTGTCTGGCGGTACCCAGAACCACCTGTTCCTGCTCTCGCTGATCAAGCAAGACATCACCGGTAAAGACGCTGACGCCGCCCTGGGTCGCGCCTTTATCACCGTGAACAAGAACTCGGTGCCGAACGACCCGAAATCGCCGTTCGTAACCTCGGGCCTGCGTATCGGTAGCCCGGCTGTGACCACTCGCGGCTTCAAAGAAGCTGAGTGTAAAGAGCTGGCTGGCTGGATCTGCGACATCCTGGCTGACCTGAACAACGAAGCGGTGATCGACGCCGTGCGTGAAAAAGTAAAAGCCATCTGCGCCAAGCTGCCGGTTTACGGCAAATAAGGTTTTGCGGATGTGAAAAAGCCCGGCCATATGCCGGGCTTTTTTGTGTCCGCAAACCTTACAGATGCTCGTAGGAGCCAGCTTGCTGGCGAACCCTGCAAACGGTATTCGCGAACGTCGTTTCCAGGATTCGCCAGCAAGCTGGCTCCTACGGGGTATTCGCAGCGCTTTATTAATCCGCCACCACCGCCGCAAACCCCGCCCGAATCTCTTCCTCGGGCAACTGATCGCCAATAAACACAATCACGCTTTCGCGCGCCTCGCCCTCTTCCCACTCGCGGTCCCAGTCAAAGCCGTACAGGCGCAACACCCCCTGGAACACCATGCGCCGCTCTTCACCGGCAATCGCCAGCACGCCTTTGTAGCGCAGCAGCGAGTTGCCGTGCTCTTCCAGCAGGCCTTCCATAAAGGCGCTGAGCTTGTCGAGGTCCAGCGGTTGCGCGCTTTTCAGTACCAGGGTGCCGATGCGGTCGGGGCTGGCCGCTGGCCTCAGCGGGCGCAGGCTGATACCGCTGGGCAAATCGGCGTTGAGGTTGAAACCACGGACATCCAGCAACTCGGCCAGCTCGATGCGGCCATGCTCCACCACGCGGATTGGCGCGCGGCGGTTGATGCGGCCCAGGCGCTGCACCAGCGCCTCGTAATGGGCGTCATCCACCAGGTCGCGCTTGCTGACCAGGATGCGGTCGGCAAAGCCGACCTGCGCCTGGGCTATCGGCTCGGCCAGGTGACGCTGGGCATTGGCGGCGTCCACCAGGGTGATGATGCCGTCCAGTACATAGCGCTCGCAGAGCTCTTCATCGGCGAAAAAGGTTTGTGCCACCGGCGCCGGGTCGGCCAGGCCGGTGCATTCGATCACCAGACGGTCGAAGGCCAGCTCACCAGCGTCCAGGCGGTCGAGCAGCAGGTACAGGGCCTTTTCCAGCTCGACATGGATGGAGCAGCACACACAGCCATTGGCCAGGGTCATGACCTGCACCGGCTCGCTGCCAAGCAACTGGCCGTCAATGGGGGTTTCGCTGTATTCGTTTTCGATTACCGCAATCTTCAAGCCGTGCTCGGCCTTGAGGATATGGCGCAGCAAGGTGGTTTTGCCGGCCCCGAGAAAACCACTGAGCACGGTGACCGGGATGGGTTGAGCAACGGACATAAAGCAACCTTAGGCATAAATGAAAGCGCCACGACAAGCGTGGCGCAGAGGCATTAGCGGTGGCTCAGCAGCAGCGGATAGGCCGCCCCTTGCCACCGCCGTAACGGGCTTCCTGACGCTCGCGGAAAAATTCCTCGTAGGTCATTACCGGTTTGTCCGGGTGTTTGTTGGCCATGTGTTCGACATAGTTGTCGTAGTCGGGCATGCCTACCAGCATGCGCGCGGCCTGCCCCAGGTATTTGCCCATGCGACTCAGGTCATTGAACATGGTCTGTCCTCGGTAAGGGCGGACCGGCACCGTGCCGGCCCGCGCAGCCAATCAGATATGCGGAATCGGCTCGAACGGCGTTTCCTTGTCGCTACGCTCTGGGCGAACCCAGGCCTGGCGACCCACCTTGATGGCATAGATCAGCACGCTCAATACCACGAACAGGAACAGCACCGTAAGGGTGGCGTTGGTGTAGGCATTGAAAATCACGTGCTGCATCTGCTCGGCGTCCTTGGCCGGGGCAATCACCTGGCCAGCAGCCAGGGCGTCGCTGTACTTGCGCCCCAGGGCAACAAAGCCCACCGCCGGGTTGCTGTCGAACAGCTTGATCAGACCAGCACTGGTGGTGCAGATCAGCAGCCAGGCAGCCGGCAGCATGGTGACCCAGACGTATTGCTGGCGCTTCATCTTGATCAGCACCACGGTGCCGAGCATCAGGGCGATACCGGCCAGCATCTGGTTGGAGATACCGAACAACGGCCACAGGGTGTTGATGCCGCCCAGCGGGTCGACCACGCCTTGATACAGCAGCCAGCCCCACATCGCCACGCAACCACCGGTACCGATGATATTGGCCACCCAGGAGTCGGTCTTGCGCAGCGCCGGCACAAAGTTGCCGAGCAGGTCTTGCAGCATAAAGCGCCCGGCACGGGTACCGGCGTCCACCGCGGTGAGGATAAACAGCGCCTCGAACAGAATCGCGAAGTGGTACCAGAAGGCCATGGTGTTCTCGCCTGGCAACACCTGGTGGAGGATCTGTGCGATACCTACGGCCAGGGTCGGCGCACCGCCGGCACGGGCCCGGATGGTGGTTTCGCCGATATCACGGGCGGTGGCTTCCAGCGCCTCCGGCGTG
>JBCECW010000382.1:0-4572 GCA_039207785.1 Pseudomonas sp.
ACCGAAGTGGAAATCCCCGGCTATGACCCGGACAAAGGCCAGGAACTGATCGGCCGCCTGCGCGCGCACCTGCAGAACCCCAAGCTCTACTACACGCATAAATGGCAGGTGGGCGATATCGTCTACTGGGACAACCAGGCCACCCTGCATGCGCGTAATGCGTTTGATGCCAACGAAGTGCGCAACCTTAAGCGTATTAGCTTGGCCGGTAGCCGGCCGTTCTAAAGAGGACTTGGTGTGCGAAGCGCACCCTACGATACCGAGTCGGAACGCCGAAATCGTAGGGTGCGCTACGCGCACCAAAAACGCTGTGATTTGCCTAACCAACGATTTGGTTCTTAGCCTAAACGAATTAATTATTTAGGCCCCTCCAGAGCCGCGGCATAGAGTAGCCGTCCCGCCTGATTTCCCTGGGATTGCCATGACCAAGCAGCTCAACGCCGGCCTCGACAAACTGACGCCAACCCCCACCGAAGCCGTAAGCCAAACGGTGAACTGGCAGCTGGAGCAGATCGTCGATGAGCTGCACGCCGTGCGCGCCGAGTGGCGCAGCAGCCATGGCCGTGCCCGTGAACTGATCGGCCGCGAACTGCCGTCGCGCCAGGCCATGGCCACCATTCTCGACGGCCTGATTGGCGCACTGTTTCCCATGCGCCTGGGCCCCAGCAATCTGCGCCAGGAAAGCGAAGACTTCTATGTTGGCCATACCCTGGACAACGCCCTTAACTGCCTGCTCGGCCAAGTGCGCCTGGAACTGGCCTATGCCGCCCGCCAGCGCGGCGACGAGCCAGCCAGCGACACCGCCGTGGCCATTGTGCGTGACTTTGCCAGCGCCTTGCCGGCCATGCGCCGTCTGCTCGATACCGATGTAATCGCGGCCTTCCAGGGCGACCCGGCGGCGCGCAGCGTGGACGAAGTGCTGCTGTGCTACCCCGGTATCCTGGCGGTGATTCACCATCGCCTGGCGCACCATCTGTACCGCGCCGGCTTGCCCTTGTTGGCGCGCATCAGTGCGGAGCTGGCGCATTCGGCCACCGGTATCGACATTCATCCCGGCGCGCAGATCGGCCATAGCTTCTTTATTGATCACGGCACCGGCGTGGTGATCGGCGAGACCGCCATCATCGGCAACCATGTGCGTATCTACCAAGCGGTAACCCTCGGTGCCACACGCCTTACCGCCGATGAAACCGGCCAGTTGCACAACGGCCAGCCACGCCACCCGATTGTCGAAGACGACGTGGTGATCTATGCCGGCGCCACGATCCTCGGGCGTATCACCCTGGGCAAGGGTTCGGTAATTGGCGGCAACGTGTGGCTAACCCGCAGCGTGCCGGCCGGCAGCAATGTCAGCCAGGCCACGGCGCAAAGCCAGTGCCCGGGCGACGCACAATAAAACGATTCCCTCTCCCCCTTGGGGGATAGGGGAGCAAAGGCGTCCCTACATGGCGCCGACTATCCGTCCCAACATCTCCATTGCCCGCTCACTGGCGTCATCCCACGGGTGACCATGGTTTAGCCGTGCGCAGTTGCCGAAGCGGCGGGTGGCGGAAAAGATCGGCCCCGGCGCCAGGCTGATGCCCTGGGCCAAGGCCAGCTGGAATAGCTGCAGCGAGTCCACGTGCTGGGGAAATTCAAACCAGAGGAAATAGCCGCCGCTGGGGCGCGTTACCCGCGTCTCGGCGGGAAAGTGGCGGGCGGCGGAGGCGAGCATGGCGCTCTGTTGCATTTCCAGGGTATGCCGCAGTTTGCGCAGATGACGGTCGTAGCCGCCGTGTTGCAGGTAGTCGGCAATCGCCGCTTGGGCCGGCACGGACGGCGAAATGGTGGTCATCAGTTTTAGCCGGCTGATTTTCTCCGCATAGCGCCCACCCGCCACCCAGCCCACCCGATAGCCCGGCGCCAGGCTTTTGGAAAACGAGCCGCAGTGCATCACCAGACCGTCGCGGTCGAAACTCTTCACCGGTTTCGGCGGCTGCGTGCCGTAGTACAGCTCGGCATACACATCGTCCTCGATCATCGGCACCTGGTGCTGATGCAGCAGTGCCACCAGTGCGCGCTTTTTCTCATCGCTCATGCTGGCGCCCAACGGGTTCTGCAGGCTGCTCATAAACCAGCAGGCCTTGATCGGCAGTTGCGCCAGGCTATCGGCCAGCGTTTGCAGGTCGATGCCTTCGCGCGGGTGCACGGGAATTTCCACCGCCTTGAGCTTAAGCCGCTCCAGCACTTGCAGCGTGGCGTAGAAGGCGGGCGCCTCGATGGCCACCAGGTCGCCCGGCTGGGTCACGGTTTGCAGGCACAGGTTCAGCGCTTCCATGGCGCCATTGGTGATCACCAGCTCTTCCAGCGGCAGCATGACGCCGCTGACCATATAGCGCAGGGCAATCTGCCGGCGCAGGTCGGGGTTGCCGGCGGTCATATCGGCGATTACCGCATGGGGCGAAAGCACCCGCAGGCTTTGCGCCATGGAGCGCGCCAGGCGGGCGAGGGGGAACAGGTCGGGGCTCGGGAAGGCCGAGCCAAAGGGCACGGTGGTGGGGTCTTTCAATGAGCCGAGCACGGAAAACACCAGCTCGCTGACGTCGACATCGGTGGTTTGCGCCAGGCGCGGGGTGATCTGCGCATCGGGCAGCGGCCGCTTGGCATGCTCGCGCACAAAATAGCCCGAGCGGGCCCGCGCCTGGATCAGACCACGGTCTTCCAGCAGGTAATAGGCCTGGAATACGGTCGAAGGGCTGACTCCATAGGTGCGGCTGGCATGGCGCACCGACGGTACTTTTTCGCCGGCGGCCAGCACCCCGGTGCGGATCAGTTCGGCAATTTCATCGGCGAATTTTTCGTAGCGTTTCATCTTGTCCTGCAAGACCACGGGCGAGGGCGCTGGCAGGTACTCTACGGAAAGTGGCGCGGTCATGCGATGGACCTGTGTAGAAACGGATGACGATGGTTTTACTCGGTCTCGTAGGGTGCGCTCCGCGCACCGTGGGGGTTACGCGGAGGCTGCTTGGTGCGCGGAGCGCACCCTACGAGAATGTGTAGTTGTTTAGCGATTTATTGGGGCAACAAAGGTGCTGACGCCGGTGACTCGATTTTCCGGGGCGCCTACTTCGTGCAGTTCAAAGTGCACTTTCTGCGAGGTGCTGGTGACCCGCGGCGCGGTCAGCACCACGCTTAGCGGCACATCGGTGATTTCCCCCGGCGCCAGGGTGACGCGGGTGTTGCCGCGCAGTTCAAACGGCCCGTCACCGTCAATGGCCAGTTCATAGCTGCGTTGCTGCTGGGTTTTATTGATCACCTTGAAGCTGTAGATATTTTCGATCTGCCCGGCACTGTTTTCGCGGAACAGGCCACGGTCGCGGGTGATATCCAGCGACAGCAATGGCCGCGCCTCCAGGGCCCAGGCAAAGGCGCCAATCATCACCAGCAGGGCCGCGGCATAGCTCACCAGGCGGGGCCGCAGGAAATGGGTTTTACCGCCGGCCAGCGAACGCTCCGAACGGTAGCCCACCAGGCCACGGGCATAGCCCATCTTGTCCATCACCGTGTCGCAGGCGTCGATGCAGGCGCCGCAGCTGATGCAGTCCAGTTGCAAGCCATCGCGGATATCAATGCCGGTGGGGCAGACCTGCACGCACATCGTGCAGTCGATGCAATCACCCAGGCCGACGCTTTGCGGGACTACGTCCTTGCGCCGTGGGCCACGGTTATCACCACGGGCGGCGTCGTAGCTGACCAGCAAGGTGTCCTTGTCGAACATCACGCTTTGAAAGCGCGAGTAGGGGCACATATGGGTGCAGACTTTTTCCCGCAGCCAGCCGGCATTGAGGTAGGTGGCGGCGGTAAATAGCAAGAGCCAGGTGGCGCTGCCGCTGTCGAGGCTCAGGCTAAACAGCTCGCTGACCAATTGGCGCACGGGCACGAAGTAACCGATAAAACCAATCGCCGTTACCAGGCTGACGCCCAGCCACAGCCCGTGCTTGGCGGAGCGACGCAGCAGTTTGTTGGCGGACCAGGGCGCGGCATCGAGTTTGATCCGCTGGCCACGGTCGCCCTCGGTGACCTTTTCCACCCACATAAAGACCCAGGTCCACACGCTTTGCGGGCAGGTGTAGCCGCACCAGACGCGGCCGGCAAACACGGTAATGGCGAACAGGCCAAAGGCGGCAATGATCAGCAGCGCCGACAGCAGGATAAAATCCTGCGGCCAGAAGGTGGCGCCAAAGATATAGAAGCGCTGCCCGGACAGATCCCAGAGCACCGCCTGGCGACCTTCCCAGTTCAGCCAGGCTGTACCGAAGAAAATCGCAAACAGCAGGCCTGCACCGTACAGGCGCAGGTTGCGGAACAGGCCGGTAAAGGCGCGGGTATGAATCGGCCCGCCGGCTTGCGCCGGGGTCAGGCGCAGCGGTTGGCGCGGATCAATGGTTTCGATGATCTTCGCGGGAATACGGTCAGTCATGGTATGGCCCCATCAGGCTCTTTATCAGGCGGGGCCATGATGGGTTTATGGCTGATTCGATAACAGACTCAGGTTGGACGGAAAAAAGCGGATCAGATGACGGAGTTTTATTC
>JBCECW010000383.1:0-4569 GCA_039207785.1 Pseudomonas sp.
GTCGAATCGAGCGGGTCGGAGAAGTCGAAGCAGACGCGCGGGGCCGGCGCATCGCTCTCCACCGAATAGTCGGTGATGCGGAAGCCGTGATCCTTGCGCACCTCCTCATAGGCCTCGCGCACCTCGCTGTCGTCGATGCGCGTATGCATGCCCAGGCCCACGTACAGGTCCTGGTAGCGGGTGACCAGGCCACGGCTGGTCTTGGTGCAGTACTCCCAGTTTTCGCCGTCATCCATCTCGAAGGTGCCGGTGGGCGAAAAGGTCATCATTGCCCCGCGCCGCCACTTGTCCTTGATGTCTTGCGGCGCGTTCTTGTTGACGATCACCCAGGTGTACAGCTCGATCTTGTTCGGCCCGCGCGGCTGCCAGATACGCACGGTGTTTTGCCCCGGCAGAAAGGAAAAATTGGGGAATACGGTGAACGAGGAAATGGCGCCGATCAGCTTGGAGCGGAACTCGCCCAGGCGCTCGGCCACCTTGGGCCGCAAGGTGTGCAGGTATTTGTTGATGTCTTTCTCGCCGAGGGTGGCGGCGTTGCCGACCACATCGGTGCCGAACTCGTAGCCGTGACCGTTCCAGTTCACCGAATAGGATTCGGGCATCTCGCCGATATTGACCACCGCCGCCCCCAGCATGGCCTTGGCGGCCGAGTCGTGGGTCCAGCCGCCATGGAGAATGTCACCCACAAAGTTTTCTGCAGCGATCTTCCAGTTGCACTCGATGGTGGAGCGAATACAGCCCCCCACGAATTCGCTACCGCCCTGGTCCATATCCAGCATCACATCGAGGTACCAGGCGATAGGGCCCAGGTATTCCTCCAGACTGGGCGCATCCTCGGCAAAGGTGGCAAATACCAGGCCTTTGTAGCTGGCCACGCGCGCTTCACGCAGACCGTGCTGCGCCTTGTCGAACTGGCTTTCTTCGTAGCACTTGGACTCGTGCATGCCGCGCAGACGGCCGCCATCGGCACCAAACGACCAGCCGTGGTAGTTACAGATAAAGCCCTTGGCGTTGCCCGCTTCGGCAAAACACACCTTGTTGCCACGGTGCGGACAGGCGTTGAGAAACACCTTCAGGGTCTGGTCTTTCTGGCGCACCACCAGCACTTCGTCTTCCCCCATGCTGGTGGTGAGGTAGTCACCGGCATTGGGCAGTTGCGACTCATGGGCGACAAACAGCCAGCAGCGGGCAAAGATCTTTTCCAGCTCCTGCTCGTAGATGGCCGGGTCATGAAAGATCTTCCCCGACATTCGCCCGGCTTCCATATCGCAGATACGGTCCAGGTTGCTAAGCGGCGGCGTGGTTTCAATCGGCCTGAGCTTGATGATCTCGGTCATGGCTTCACACATATTCAAAGAGAAAAAGAGTTACACCGGGCTGCTGGCAGCCGCTGCGGCATCGGCGGAGATTTCGCTGGTTTCGGCGAACACCTCCTTGTCGGTAACGATCACCCGGTACGTGCGCAGGTGGCGCTCGCAGGGAAAGGTCACGGCCTGCCCAGTGCGGATATCGAATTGGCCCCAATGCACCGGGCAGGTGATCAGGTCGTCCTCGATATCGCCCTCGGCCAGCGAGGCGGTGGCGTGGGTGCACATATCCGCCGTGGCGAAGTACTCGCCGCCGAGGTTGTAAACGCAGATATCGCCCACTTCGCTATTGGCCACTTTCAGCTTCTCGCCGGCGGCCAGCGCCTCACGTGGGCATAACAGGACTTTGCTCATAGGCGTGGCTCCCGGTTTTCAGTTGAACAAAGCCCAGCCCGGTCACCCACTCCGGCACCGGCTCATAGGCGATCACCTCGCCGGTGGCATTGGGCACGGCAGCCATGGCACAGGCGAAGTTGCGGATTTCCATCGCGCCGTTGCCAGCACGCTGCAGGATCTCTTCATCGGAATAGGCGATCAGGCTGGCCAGGTCGCCAGCTACGCCATGGCGCAGAATCTCGCGGTCGAAGCTTTCACAGACCTGGCCCATTTCGGCGGTGCCCACCCAGTGGCTGATGCCACCGCTGCCGATAATCACCACCCGTTCATCAGCGGAAAAACTTTCCACCGCCGCACGAATCTGCCGGCCCAGCTGCGCTGCGCGTGGCAGCGGCAGGTAAGGGTCAACCCCGCAGGCCAGGTACACCGGAATGCTCGGCAAGCTGTAACCGAGAATGGCCTCGGCGGGCTGCACCACTTGTTGGTGCGGAATGGAGAAGGAGTGGTCGATGGTGAAGCTGCGCGCCACCGCCCAGTCGAACCCGATGCGATCGCCCTCGGCAACGATGTGCTGCGCCAGCGCCTGCTGGTTGAGCACCACGCCCTTGCGCAGGCCCGGCAAGGCTTCGACAGGACCGTCGATATCGCCAGTGCCGATGATGTAGCGCGGCAGGCAGTGGGTGCCGAACAGAATGTAATGGTCACAACCGACGATGATCACACTGGTCGGTTCCAGCTCCGCCAGACGCTGGGCGCAGGTATTGAACGCGCCCCAGAGTTTGTCGCGAATGGCTTGCTCGGGCGCTTCGGGCGCCACGAACATCACCGGGTCGTGGGGCATCCAGAAGCCCCCTACGATCTTGCCCATCGGCCCTACCCCTTGAGCGCTGCGGAGAATGCCGCGCGCTGCTCGTCCGTGGCGCCAAGGCGCTGTTTATAGATGCGCATATCGCGCGTGGGCGACAGCTCTTGCCAGAAGCCCATGGTCAACATCGGGTTGACCCCCAGGCGTTGCAGGGCGCCGACATCAAACGTCAGCACCATGGCTTTCTCGTCTTCGCTCAAAGCAAAACGGCTGAGAAAACGCGCGCCGTCTTCACGAAAACGCTCCTTGGCCGAGCGCTCCACCGAGAGCTGCCAGAGCACTTTTTCCAGTACGTTGCGGCTCATGGCTTACTCACTCAGAAAGTCGCGGACCAGGGCGACAAAACGCCGGGGTTGCTCGCTTTGCACCCAATGCCCGCACTGGCCGAACAGGTGCAGATCGGCGTTGGGAATACTGTTGGCAATCAACTGCCCGCACGCAGGTGGCACTACACGGTCTTCGCGGCCATGCACCACCAGGGTGGGCGCGCTGATCTTGGCCAGTGCCGCAGCAGGGAAACCTTTGACGATGGTTTCGCCTTCGTCAGCCGGCTTGGGGATCAGCTTGCGCAAGGCCTGTTGGCTGCCGGGACGGGCGCTAGCTTCAAAGCGGCTGCGTACCAGGTCGTCGGTGATGATCGAAGGGTCGTAAGGGAATAGCTGCATCAGCGCGCGCATATTTTCCAGCGACGGCTCATACACCCAGGCACCGCGCAAACCAGGGGTTTGCACAAACTCACCGGCAGGAGTGCCGAGCAACACCAGCTTGTCGACGCGCTCCGGAGCAAACAGCGCCAGGCCGATGGCCACTGCACCGCCAAATGAGTTGCCGATAAACGAGGCTTTTTCGATATCCAGCGCATCGAGGATGCCCACCAGGTGCGCGACCCAGAGCTTGATGTCGTACTTGGTGTCCTGATGGAACTCGGTAAAACCGAAGCCGGCGATATCCGGCACGATCACCCGCCAGGCATCACTGAAGGCCGGCATGCTCGATGCCCAGTTGCTCCAACCAGACACCCCCGGCCCCGAGCCGTGCAACAGCACCAGCGGCTTGCCCGCACCCGCCTCGTGGTAATTGGTCTTGTGCCCTGCTGCCAGCAGCGTTCTACCCAAACCGTCCATCCCGACCTCCGTCTTTTCGACATCAACATACAGATGTGTATCTACATGCTGTCGATGAAACGGCGATGAGTCAACGATTATTTGTCAGTTTAGTTGACATTAATTTCCAGGAAATGCGCTTTTATCAGGCGCCAATAAAACCAGCCTGGCATTCGAACATACAGTTATGTACGCTCGCAGCCGAACCAGAACCTCCCTGTAAAAAGGCCCCTTGCATGAGCACTCGCGCTTCATTGACCCGTGACGACTGGATACACGCCGCCCAGCAAGTGCTGGTGAAAAGCGGCATCGATGCCGTGCGGGTCGACCTGTTGGCCAAGGAAATGGGCATTACCCGTGGCAGCTTCTACTACCACTTCAAAAGCCGGGCAGAACTGCTGGAAGCGATGGAACGGCCACTCCATGGCCAGGCAGCGCAGGAGGCGGCGGCAATCGAGTTGGGTATACGCGCCTGGGCCCGGCGTGACGAACAGGCACGCAAAGCCATCGACGAAGTCGACCGCTACCGTCTGAGTTATATCGAAGGGTTGTTGATCCAGGCTGGCACCCCGGAGGCACAGGCCGCCGACCGCGCCTACCTGGCGTATGCCTACCAGCTGAGCCTGTCATTGGTGCACGAGCCCGCCCTGCAAGCCGGGCGTAGCGAACGGCATGCACGGCTCTTGCACATATTGATTGCGGACGCCTAGCACCTGTCTTGTGGGGTACGACATGGGTATGGGTGGGATTTACGGGGAGGAATGTGCAGCCAATCGGCTGAGTTACCGCCGCTTGGCGCAATAGAGCAGCACTCGCGCGCCTAACCCGGTACAATCGCCGCCTTTTTGCGTCTAGCCCTGGATTCCCACCGTGATTTCTACCGCCAACATCACCATGC
>JBCECW010000384.1:0-4556 GCA_039207785.1 Pseudomonas sp.
GGCATGGGTTGGCTGACCATGGAAGAGCTGGTGTGGAACGCCAAGGGCAAGCTGATGACCAACGGCCCGGCGAGCTACAAGATTCCGGCCATCGCCGATATGCCGGTGGATTTGCGCGTCAAGCTGGTGGAAAACCGCAAGAACCCGGAAGACACGGTGTTCCACTCCAAGGCCGTGGGCGAGCCGCCCTTTATGCTCGGCATCGCCGCCTGGTGCGCGATCAAGGACGCCGTCGCCAGTCTGGCTGACTACCGCGTACAACCCCTGATCGACGCCCCGGCTACCCCCGAGCGCGTGCTATGGGGCGTAGAGCAGATGCGCAAAGTGATGAAAGAACAGAAGGCCGCGGCAGTCGCCACCGAGCCGGCCTAACGCAGCCCCCGTAGGGTGCGCTACGCGCCCCAAGCGATATATGCCGATATCGCCATGGTGCGCATAACACACCCTACGGGACCCAGCTCCACCCAAAACAACGGTGCACAACAATGACAACACCCACCGCCCAGACACCCACACCAGCCGCGCCCCATGGCCTTGAGACCGTGCCGCGCCTGGCATTGCTGGAACACAGCGCCCCGCCGGCCAAGGCCGATGACGACTGGCGCCTGTCCCGTTCCGCGAAACCGCTTCGCACCTGGAGGCTGAGCAAATGAGCTGGATCAGCGCCCTCGCCGACTTGCAGCAACAGGGCCAGCCCTGCGTGCTGGTCACCATTATCGAAGAGCTGGGTTCTACCCCCCGCAATGCCGGCTCGAAGATGGTGGTTACCGCCGACCGTATCTACGAAACCGTAGGTGGCGGCCATCTGGAATTCAAAGCGATGGAGCTGGCCCGCGAGATGCTCAAAAGCCGCACCCAGGACACCCGCCTCGAGCGCTTTAGCCTGGGCGCCAGCCTCGGCCAATGCTGCGGCGGCGCCACCGTGCTGCTGTTTGAACCCATGGGCCAGCCGCAGGCGCATATCGCCGTGTTTGGTGCCGGCCATGTCGGCCGCGCCCTGGTGCCACTTCTGGCCAGCCTGCCGTGCAAGGTGCACTGGATCGACTCGCGGGAAAACGAATTTCCCGAGCAGATTCCCCATGGCGTCAACAAGGTGGTGAACGACGAGGTGGTCGATGAAGTAGAGAATATGCCGCCGGGCAGTTACTACATCGTGATGACCCACAACCATCAGCTCGACCTGGAGCTGACGGCCGCCATTCTCAAGCGCAACGACTTTGCCTACTACGGGCTGATCGGCTCGCAAACCAAGCGCGTGAAGTTCGAGCACCGTCTGCGTGATCGCGGCTTTAGCCCTGAAGTGATGCAGAAAATGCGCTGCCCGATGGGTATCGCCGAAGTCAAAGGCAAGCTGCCGGTGGAGATCGCCATTTCCATTGCCGGTGAAGTGATCGCCACCTACAACGCCAATTTTGGCCAGGGCGAAAAAAGCGGCGAAAGCGTCGCCAAGCTCTTGCCCGCCTCGCGCCGCGCCCACGCGCAAGCGCAATAACCCCGAATAAAAAACACCCGTGGGCGCTCGCGCGCCCGCGATGTTGAGGCCCCGTAAGGCCTGAGCCCAAAGAGAGCGAAACCATGACCACCCACGTTAAAGCCTACCGCGCCGCCATCCTCCACAGCATTGCCGACCCCGCCCTGGTGGGCGACGCGCAGTCCTATGAGTATTTCGAAGACGGCGTGCTGGTGGTCGACAATGGCCAGGTGGCCAAAATCGGCCACGCCAAGGATCTGCTGCCCACCTTGAGCGGCGTGGAAATCACCGAATACCGCGATGCGCTGATTACCCCCGGCTTTATCGACACCCATATCCACTACCCGCAAACCGGCATGATCGCCGCCTATGGCGAGCAACTGCTGGATTGGCTGAACACCTACACCTTCCCCACCGAAAAGCAGTTCGCCGACCCGGCCCACGCCGCCGATGTGGCCAATATTTTCCTCAAGGAACTGTTGCGTAACGGCACCACCACGGCCCTGGTATTTGCCAGCGTGCACAAGCAATCGGTGGATGCGTTTTTCCAGGCCAGCCAGGCGCTGAACCTGCGCATGATCGCCGGCAAGGTGATGATGGACCGCAACGCCCCGGACTACCTGACCGACACCGCGCAATCGAGCTACGACGACAGCAAGGAGCTGATCGAACGCTGGCACGGCAAGGCGCGTTTGCACTACGCCGTGACCCCACGCTTCGCGCCCACCAGCACCCCGGAGCAACTGACCGCCGCCGGCAAGCTGCTGGGCGAATACGAGGGGCTGTATATGCACACCCACCTCTCGGAAAACGTCGACGAGATCGCCTGGGTGAAATCGCTGTTCCCGCAGCAGAAGGGTTACCTGGATGTCTACGACCACTTCCAGTTGCTGAGCGAGCGCTCGATGTTCGCCCACGGCGTGCACCTGTGTGACGAAGAATGCCAGCGCCTGGCCGAAACCGGCTCGGCCGTGTCGCACTGCCCGACCTCCAACCTGTTCCTGGGCAGCGGCCTGTTCGACCTGAAGGCTGCCGAGCAATTTGGCGTGAATGTGGGCCTGGGCACCGACGTCGGTGCCGGCACCAGCTTCTCCATGCTGCAAACCCTGAACGAGGCGTACAAGGTGCAGCAGTTGCAGCGCAACAAGCTAAGCCCATTCAAGTCGTTGTACCTGGCTACCCTGGGCGGCGCCCAGGCGCTGCGCCTGGACGACAAGATCGGCAGCTTCGCCAGCGGCAGTGACGCCGACTTTATCGTGCTCGACTACCACGCCACCCCGCTGCTGTCGTATCGCCTGCAGCAGGCCAAGAACCTGGAAGAAAAGTTGTTTGTGCTGATGACCATCGGCGATGACCGCGCCGTGAAGGAAACCTTTGCGGCTGGGCAGAGCGTGCATAAGCGCTGATGCCGCATTGGTGCGCGAAGCGCACCCTACGGGACCGTGTCGAGCCAAACCGCCTCGTTTACGCCGCTTTCGTAGGGTGCGCTCCGCGCACCGAGTTCGTCACTCAGGCATAAAAAAACCGCCCATCGAGGCGGTTTTTTATGCCGATAAACCTAGCGCGGTGCGCCGCTGCGCGGGGCTTTCTTCTTGGTCTGCAACAGGTGCGAGAACACCGCATGCAGATCGTCCGAGGCGCTGTCTTCGTCGAGGTTGAGCTTGCTGTCGATATGGTCCATGTGATGCATCATCAGGCTTACGGCCTTGACCGCATCGCGCGCTTCGATGGCGTCGATCAACTGGTTGTGTTCATCGTAGGAACAGTGCGAACGGCCGCCGCTTTCGTATTGGGCGATGATCAGCGAGGTCTGCGACACCAGGCTGCGCTGGAAGCTGATCAGCGGCGCGTTTTTCGCAGCCTCCGCCAGCTTGAGGTGGAACTCGCCGGAAAGACGGATACCGGCACCGCGGTCGCCACGGGAAAAGCTGGTCTGCTCGTCGGCCACCATCTGGCGCAATTCGGCCAGCTGTTCGGCGGTGGCATGTTCAACCGCCAGCTCGGTGATGGCGCGCTCCACCATACGGCGGGCGTAGAAAATCTGCCGGGCGTCTTCGACGCTGGGGCTGGCCACCACTGCACCGCGGTTGGGGCGCAGCAGCACCACGCTTTCGTGGGCCAGGCGCGACAAGGCGCGGCGAATAATGGTGCGGCTCACGCCAAAAATCTCACCCAGCGCTTCTTCGCTCAGCTTGGTGCCGGGCGCCAGGCGCTGTTCAAGAATGGCGTCGAAAATGTGCGCGTACACCACGTCGTCCTGCGTGCCGCTGTGGCCGGTTTTACCCGCACGCGGTTGCTTCTTTAAGGGCTGCAATTGTTCGTTCATTCGGGCTCGCGTCAGAAGTTCTGCGGTCATGCGCGACTCTACTGCCTTCCCCCCCAGTGCTGGCAAGCCTTTGGCGGGAAAATAGAGGGTAAAAAATACCGGCGCATTGTACACAATCTAAACAGCAGTTCCTAACCGCCTCAAATTGTCCTCAGACGCGTACCGGCTTTATCAGCGCAATCGGCCTAGCAGTTTTTTAGTCTTTTCCGGCGTAACCGGACAAAAACACCGACGTTTTTGCATCGATAGCGCCCTAATAACGTGAATTCCCCGCCAGCTTGCCGCGTATTTGCGCTTGCCACGCCTGCACGAATATTTCCTATATATTTGTTTTTAAACGAATTTATAAAAAAGCTGCAATATTACTGTCGCATACAATCGGCTTATCAACGGCCAGACAATCAATAAGAGCAATTTGTGCAACAGTGAAAACATTAATTGCTTTTTTTGTATACAAACGCATAATCGCGCTCGTGTGACCTCCTGACCAAAGAGTCAACAAAACACCAGCAAGCGCACCACGTAAGCCACCTACCTCAGAGCTCTGCCACCTTGCTTATAAGGATGCAGGCCTCGGTGACCAAAATAAGAGAATGAGGAGTACCCCGCTGTGGAAAGCACCAAACAAGAACAACTCTATGCTGCGACGCCTGCGCGCACCGGTTTGCTGGAACGTCTGTTCAAGCTGAGCCTGCATGGCACCACCGTGAAGACCGAGCTCGCCGCCGGCCTGACCACCTTTATCACCATGGCCTACAT
>JBCECW010000385.1:0-4551 GCA_039207785.1 Pseudomonas sp.
CCTCAAGGCGGAGGACGTCCAGTGTCATATCAACCCTGCACAGACGAGGATCGAATGCATGACAACGCGTATGCGTCGGGTCATAAAAAAATTGCTCTTGGGGCCGATTGCCGTGGGTTTGTGCGCCGGGCTTCTACTGGCCGGCTGCGCTGAAGAATACGGTGTCGATCAACATGGACGAAAGGTAGCGGCTGAGCAGTTGGAAGGCCAGTGGTTAGTGATTAATTACTGGGCCGAGTGGTGTGGCCCCTGCCGCACCGAGATCCCCGAGCTGAACACCTTGGCCGAGCAACTCAAGGATAAGCACGCCAGCGTACTGGGGGTGAACTTCGATGCCTTGCAAGCCGATGCGCTGAGCAAGGCCGCCGACACCATGGGCATCCGCTTTACCGTATTGGCGCAAGACCCGGGCGAGCGCTTCAAGCTGCCGCGCAGCGAAGCCTTGCCGGTGACCTACCTGGTGGACCCCAAGGGCCGGGTGCGCGAACGCCTGATGGGCGAACAAACCGCAGCCGGCCTGAGCAAACGCCTGGCTGAACTGCAAGCGAAGGAGTAGGGCGATGGCGCGTATCTGTCTGCACGGGTATGTCAGCGGCAAGGTGCAAGGGGTGTATTACCGCCAGAGCACCGAGCAAGAGGCCACGCGTTTGGACCTGGATGGCTGGGTGCGTAATTTGGCGGATGGAAGGGTTGAGGTGTTGGTGGAGGGTGAGGAAGAGGCGGTGCGGGAACTGGCGGTTTGGCTGGAGACCGGGCCGGAAAAGGCGGAGGTGACGGGGGTGGAGTTGAGTGAGCATCCGGTGCAGGGGGTTGCTGGTTTTATCGTTCGCCAATAAAAGCGGCCCTCTCCCCAACCCTCTCCCGCAAGCGGGCGAGGGAGCTGACCGTGTCGCGATTGAGTTCCCCTCGCCCGCTTGCGGGAGAGGGGCTAGGGGAGAGGGCTGAAGCTACCGCCGACTACGGCTTCACATACCAATAATCCTGCCAATACCCCACCACCTTCCCTGAATAGGTGGTCTTGCCCAGGCTGCCGTTATAGCGCGCCAGGGCCCGATTCAAATCACCGTGCTCTTTTTTCAGGTAGTAGCTGAGGATGGTGCAGCCGTAACGCAGGTTGGTAGCGTTGTCGGTAAGGTTGTCCTGCTCGCGCCCCAGCTCGGCTTTCCAGAAGGTCATCACCTGCATCATGCCCTGGGCACCGACCGAGGAAATGGCAAAGCGGTCGAAGCGGCTTTCCACATGGATCAGCGCCAGCACCAGGTCGGGCTTGAGCCCGGCCTTGCTGGCCTCGTGGTGCACTTGCTTAAGCAGGGTCAGGCGCTCTTGCGCATCGGGCATATAGCGGGTGAGGCGCGTGGACATATCCAGCAGCCAGACTTCCGCGTCATAGCGGTCGACAAAACTGTCGGCCTCGCTGACGGTGTGTTGCAGCAGTTCGCGTAGTTCAGGCTCCGGCGCCTGGCGCAGGTTGGCGCTCGCCGGCAGGGCCAGCAGCAACAGGCACGACAGCGCCACGCGCAGAGACGCTGTCATGGATGCGCTCAGTTATGCGCGCCCGGATCGGCCACCAGGCGGCCGGCATCCTTGCGCAGCGAGGTGAGGAATTCCTGTTGCAGCTCAGGGTCGTTGCGGGTCAGCTCGATCAGGCTCTGTTCCAGCTCGTTGGCTTCTTCTTCCAGGCCCAGGTCCGACAGGCGCTTGACCCGGTGCACCCACTGCGCCACTTCATCATCTTCGAGGTCGTCGTAGATCAGAGCATGGGCTTCGAGCAGCTTGCCACGCAGGGTTTTGCTCACTTGCAGGGTGGCTTCGGAGCGGGTGTTGTCCTGCTCGTCTTCCACGCTCAGCAAGAGTTTGCCGACCCGGCTGACATCCTGTTCGGCAAACGGACCGTCGAGCAGGTTCAGGCGCAGCACGCCATTGCGGTCGGTGCTCAGCTCGTGGGTTTGCGGGCCGGCGGTAATCAGCACCGGGCGCTCGGCCCAGGGCAGGCTGGAGTATTCGGTGCGTTTGTCTTTCTGCACCTCGTCAATGCGCGCCAGGTTCTGCTGCGAGCGCCCATTGGACTGGGTATTCATAAAGGGGTTGAGCCCGGCAAAACCGTAGTCGATCCAGCCCTTGGTGGCCGCCTCCGGCACATTGCCCAGCAGCACCACATTGACCACGTTGGCGCCGATACCCGCAACCACGGCCACCGCACCCAGCGGCACTTCATACAGTTCGCGCCAGCCTTGGTACGGCGTGTAGCGGTCGTAGACGCGGGTCACTTCGAACTCGGTGACTTCGAAGGTCTTCTGGTCCTGAATACGTACGCGCCGCTGCGGCAGTTCGAGCACGGCAGGTTGCCCCACGTCGATCTGCAGGCTGTGGTTGAGCAATTTGCGCTCAGCGCGCTCCTCGTGCTCGGCACGCTGCGACATATGGTTGGCGCAGCCGCTGAGCAGCAAGGCGCCGCACAAGGCGGCGCCGGTGAGGCAGGTAGAACGGGGCATGAACATGGGGGCTTTCGCTACCACTCTCGGGCTGACAATCAACGACCGGCACGGGCCTGGATAAAGGACAACACATCGGCCACCGGTACGGCTTGCGCCTCGGTGTCGCGACGGTTCTTGTACTCCAGGTTGCCTTCGGCCAGACCGCGGTCGCTGACCACGATGCGGTGCGGGATACCGATCAGTTCCATATCGGCAAACTTGATGCCGGGGCTGGTTTTCTTGTCACGGTCATCCAGCAGCACTTCGAAGCCGGCGGCCGTCAGGTCGGCATACAGCTTGTCGGTGGCGGCGCGCACGTCTTCGTTTTCGTAGCGCAGCGGTACCAGGGCGATCTGGAAGGGCGCCAGGGCGTCGCTCCAGAGAATGCCGCGCTCGTCGTTGTTCTGCTCGATGGCGGCTGCCACCACGCGGGACACACCGATGCCGTAGCAGCCCATGGTGAGGATCGCGGGTTTGCCGTTCTCGCCCATCACGGTGCAGTTCATGGCTTCGCTGTATTTGCTGCCGAGTTGGAATATATGCCCCACCTCGATGCCGCGTTTGATTTCCAGCGTGCCTTGGCCGTCCGGGCTTGGGTCGCCGGCTACCACGTTACGCAGGTCGGCCACTTCCGGCAGCGGCAGGTCGCGCTCCCAGTTCACGCCGAAGTAGTGTTTGTCGTCGATATTGGCGCCGATGGCAAAGTCGCTCATCAGGGCTACCGAGCGGTCGATCACGCATGGCAGTGGCAGGTTCAGCGGGCCGAGCGAACCGGCGCCGGCGCCAATGGCGTTGCGCAGTTCGGCTTCGCTGGCGAATACCAGCGGGCTGGCAACCTGGGCCAGGTTGGCGGCCTTGATTTCGTTGAGCTCGTGGTCGCCACGAACGATCAGCGCCACCAGCTTGCCTTCTTCGGCGGCATGCACCACCAGGGTCTTGATGGTTTTTTCGATCGGCAGGTTAAAGCCTTCCACCAGCTCGGCGATGGTTTTCGCGTTCGGCGTATCCACCAGGCGCATGGCCTCGGTGGCTGCGCCACGGGCGGTTTCGCGCGGAATGGCTTCGGCTTTTTCGATGTTGGCCGCGTAGTCGGACACGTTGCTGAAGGCGATATCATCTTCACCGGACTCGGCCAGCACGTGGAATTCGTGGGAGCCGGTGCCGCCGATGGAGCCGGTGTCGGCCTGTACCGGGCGGAAGTTCAGGCCCAGGCGGCTGAACACATTGCAGTAGGCCTGGTGCATGCGGTCGTAGGTGACTTGCAGGGACGCCTGGTCGATATGGAAGGAGTAGGCGTCCTTCATGGTGAATTCGCGGCCGCGCATCAAACCGAAGCGTGGGCGGATTTCATCGCGGAATTTTGTCTGGATTTGGTACAGATTGATGGGCAACTGTTTATAACTGCTCAGTTCGTTGCGCATCAGGTCGGTGATCACTTCCTCGTGGGTTGGGCCCACGCAGAATTCACGACCATGGCGGTCGTTCAAACGCAGCAGCTCAGGACCGTACTGTTCCCAGCGCCCGGATTCCTGCCACAGCTCGGCCGGTTGGATGGCGGGCATCAAGACTTCGAGGGCGCCGGCGGCGTTCATTTCTTCGCGAACGACGGTTTCCACTTTGCGCAATACACGCAGGCCCATCGGCAGCCAGGTGTACAGGCCGGACGCCAGTTTGCGGATCATGCCGGCACGCAGCATAAGCTGGTGGCTGACCACGACGGCGTCGGTTGGGTTTTCTTTCAGGGTCGAGAGCAAATACTGACTGGTACGCATGTTTGGCCGTTATATCAGTTGCGAAGGCAAGGAAGTGCTCGGCATTGTACGGGGCCTGTACAGCCGCGTACAGGATTCAGGCCATTGCAATGTAAGGGGTTTCCAGTGACAGCATTGACCGCTGAACAAGTACAGACGCTGATCCGCATGGGTGTGCCAATGGCCGGGGATATTGGCCTGTGCATTGACCAGTTGGATGCCGATAGCGCCTACGCCCGCGTACCGTTCCAGGCCAAATTGGTGCGCCCCGGTGGCACCGTTTCGGGGCCGACCATCATGGCCTTGGCCGACGCCGCCAATCCGCC
>JBCECW010000386.1:0-940 GCA_039207785.1 Pseudomonas sp.
CCCGGAGTACATCCAGCGCAAGTCGTTGGCGATCTTCATCAGCGACACGGCGGTGGTTTTCAGCTGGCCCGACACGGCGACAGCGGTGTCTTGCGAACCGATCAGGGCGAAAAAGTTATCCCCAGGGGTGAAGTGCAGCCCGGTCAGCTCCTTGAGCTCCACGCAGAAGGTCTCGGCAAAGCGCGGGTGGGCGTTGATCCCGGTGCCCACCGCCGTGCCGCCCTGGGCCAGCTGTTGCAGGCTCGGCAGCAGCAAGCGCAGGTGCTGGATATTGCTCTGGATCTGCTGCGCCCAGCCGTCGAGCACCTGGCTCATGCGCACCGGCATGGCATCCATCAAATGGGTGCGGCCGGTTTTTACATAGGGCTGCACCTGCAATGATTTTTCGCACAGGGCACTCAGCAGATGCCCCAGCGACGGCAGCAGGCGTTCCTGCAATTCGATGGCCGCGCTGACGTGGATGGTGGTGGGGATCATATCGTTGCTGCTCTGGCTGCAATTGACATGATCGTTGGGGCTCACCGGCGCGCCGAGGATACGACTGGCCAAGGTGGCGATCACCTCGTTGGCGTTCATATTGGAGCTGGTGCCGGAGCCGGTCTGGAACACATCCACCGGGAAGTGCTGCATAAAATCACCGGCCAACAACTCCTGGCAGGCGCCGAAAATGGCCTCGCCCTGCTCGGGGGTGATTTGCGTCAGCTCAACGTTGGCGCGTGCCGCGGCGGCCTTGGCGACGATCAACGCGCGGATAAACGGGGTGGGCATACGCAGCGCCGAAATCGGGAAGTTATCCACCGCGCGCTGGGTTTGCGCGCCGTACAGCGCCTCGGCAGGGACCGCCAGTTCTCCCATGCTGTCGCGTTCGGTGCGGAAGTTACTCATAGGGATTTCCTTGTGCGAGTTCAGAAAAAGCAATGGAGGGCGCCATCTGCAAGGT
>JBCECW010000386.1:950-4546 GCA_039207785.1 Pseudomonas sp.
GTGGCCAGGCGATTGCGCAGGCGATTGAGCGTGCTGTGCTGCGCGCGCTCCTGGGCCAGGTGCTGGATGGCGTAGAGCGAGCGGTAGGCGTAGTCCAGGCACAGGCTGCGCCAATGCCAGGGCAACACGGGGTCGCAGGCGGTATCGAGGAGCAGGTTCAGGGTGCTGACCGACATCTGCCACGGGGATAGCTGGCCGTGTTCCACCAGCTCGCAGCCCTGCGCCCAATGCACGTCGAGCAGGCGTGGTTCGTTCGGCAACAGCGCGCAACGAATGCGCAAACCCTGCCAATACCAGCAGTCCAAGCACGGGCCAAACGGGGATCGCAGCGCCATGGCTCAACCTCTAAAAGAATTGATGAAATTTATTCTTATTTAGGAAGAATAATCAACAGGCGATTTAAAGATCGAGTTTATGAAGGAATAAAGCGGCTATTTTCGGCTAAACTGCATAAATACATGCATACCCTGTAGGAGCCTGCTTGCTGGCGAATCGCCTTTTCCAGGATTCGCCAGCAAGCTGGCTCCTACAATTTCGCGGCGTAAAAACAGCGAGGCCGAAGGCTCTCTCCCCGTATCGAATGGGGAAAGGCTTCGGCCTCGTTTAAGTAGCGAGCGTTTGGAAAAAATCAGCTACCGGCGACAGTCATCTTCTCGATCAATACCGACCCCGTGCGCACATTGCTGCGCAGCTCCAGGTCGTTACCCACGGCGACGATCTGCTTGAACATATCGCGCATATTGCCGGCGATGGTCACCTCTTGTACCGGGAACTGAATCTCGCCGTTTTCCACCCAGTAACCGCCGGCGCCACGGGAATAGTCGCCGGTGACCATATTCAAACCGTGCCCCATCAGCTCGGTCACCAGCAGGCCACGGCCCATGCGCTTGAGCAGCGCCTTCTGGTCTTCATCGCCATGGGTCACGAACAGGTTATGCACACCGCCGGAATTGGCGGTGCTTGGCATACCCAGTTTGCGGCCAGAATAGGTGCCGAGAATGTAGGACTGCAGCACACCGTTTTCGACAAAGGACTTGGCGTAGGTGGCCAGGCCATCACCGTCGAACGAGGCACTGCCCAAGGCGCCACGAAGATGTGGACGCTCATCCAGGCTCAGCCATTCCGGGAACAGTTGCTGCCCAAGGGTGCCTTCAAGGAACGACGATTTGCGGTACAGATTGCCGCCGGAAACCGCCGAGAGAAACGAACCGAACAAGCCGGTGGCCAACTCGGCAGCAAACAGCACCGGCACTTCGCAGGTCGGCACCGGGCGCGCACCCAGGCGGCTGACCGCACGTTCCGCCGCGCGGCGGCCAATGCTGGCGGCGCTGGCCAGGTGCTGGCCACGGCGGCTGACGTCGTACCAATAATCGCGCTGCATCAGGCCATCGGCCTCGGCAATCATCACGCAGCTCAGGCTCTGCCGGGTGCTGGCATAGCCGCCGACAAAACCATGGCTATTGCCGTACACGCGGCAGCCCTGGTGGGTATTGAGGCTGGTGCCATCGGCATTCTTGATCCGCGAGTCGGTGGCAAAGGCCGCCGCTTCGCACTCCAACGCGCGTTCGATGGCTTGTTCAGGGGTGATATCCCAGGCGTGGTAGAGGTCCAGGTCTGGCAGGTCGCGCGCCATCAGCTCGGCGTCAGCCAGGCCCGAGCACTCGTCTTCGGAAGCATGCTTGGCAATCGCCAAGGCCGCTGCCACGGTTTCGCGAATCGCCGCTTCGCCGCTGGCCGAGGTGCTGGCCGAACCTTTGCGCTGGCCCAGGTACAGGGTGATACCAAACCCCTGGTCGCGATTGAACTCCACGGTTTCCACTTCGCCCTGGCGCACCGAGGTCGACAACCCCTGCTCCACCGACACCGCCACTTCGCAGGCGCTGGCGCCCTGGGCCTTGGCCTCGGCGATAATCCGCGCCACCTGCTCCTGCAATTGCGGCAGGGCCTGTGGCCCAACTACGTCTGCTGCACTCATAACCTACAACTCCAGTAAGACCAGTCACCTGGCCAGGCCGGACAAGCGGCCTTTGACTCGTTATCATGGCGGCGTTTCCAACTGGATCTGCCCCATGTCTGACTATTCCGACGACTTCTCCGAAGAGAAGAGCAAAAGCCAAGTCAAGCGCGAACTCCACGCGCTGGTTGACCTTGGCGAGCGCCTGACCACGCTCAAACCCGCCCTGGTCGACAAACTGCCGCTGACCGACGCCTTGCGTCGCGCCCTGGCCGAAGCGCCGAAACACACCGCGCATATCGCCCGTAAACGGCATATCCAGTTCATCGGCAAGCTGATGCGTGATCAGAACATCGATGAAATCTTGCAACTGCTGGATCAAGTCGATGCCTCGACCCGGCAATACAACGAACGTTTCCACAACCTCGAGCGCTGGCGTGATCGGCTGGTCACCGGCACCGACGAGGTGCTGGACGCCTTTGTCGCCGAGTACCCGGATGCCGACCGCACTCATTTGCGTCAGCTGATCCGCCAAGCCCAGCACGAAACGGCCCACAACAAAGCCCCGGCCGCCACGCGCAAAATCTTCAAATACATCCGCGACCTCGACGAAACCAAGCGCGGTTTGCGCTGATTTATCGCAGGTCTCGCAGGAGCGGCTTCAGCCGCTCCTGCGAGCTCGGTGCAGACTTACGCGCCGGTCCCACCCACGGTAATCGCATCAATCTTCAACGTCGGCTGCCCCACGCCGACTGGCACCGACTGCCCGTCTTTGCCGCAGGTGCCCACACCGCTGTCCAGCGCCAGGTCGTTGCCGACCATCGACACCCGGCTCATCGCCTCCGGGCCGTTGCCGATCAGCGTCGCGCCTTTGACCGGGGCAGTGATCTTGCCGTCTTCGATCAGGTAGGCCTCGCTGGTAGAGAACACGAACTTGCCGCTGGTGATATCGACCTGACCGCCGCCCAGGTTGGCGCAGTAGATGCCCTTTTTCACCGAGCGAATGATTTCTTCCGGGTCGCTTTCGCCGGCCAACATATAGGTGTTGGTCATGCGCGGCATCGGCAGATGGGCGTAGCTTTCACGACGACCGTTACCGGTGGCGGCAACCCCCATCAGGCGCGCATTGAGCTTGTCTTGCATATAGCCCTTGAGCACGCCGTTTTCGATCAGGGTGGTGCATTGGGTTGGCGTGCCTTCGTCGTCCATGCTGAGCGAACCACGGCGGCCGAACAGGGTGCCGTCGTCGACGATGGTGCACAGGCTGGAGGCCACTTTCTCGCCCACGCGGCCGCTATAGGCCGAGCTGCCTTTGCGGTTGAAGTCGCCTTCCAGGCCATGGCCTACGGCTTCGTGCAGCAACACACCGGACCAACCGGCGCCCATCACCACGGGCATGGAGCCGGCTGGTGCGGGAATGGCCTCGAGGTTGACCAGCGCCTGACGCAGCGCCTCACGGGCATAGCCCATGGCGCGGTCTTCGGTGAGGAAATACAGGTAGTCGGAACGCCCGCCGCCGCCCTGGCCACCGCGCTCGCGCCGGCCATTCTGCTCGACGATGACGCTGACGTTAAAGCGCACCAGCGGGCGGATATCCGCGCCCAGGCTGCCATCGGCGGCGGCCACTAGGATGCGTTCCCAC
>JBCECW010000387.1:0-2313 GCA_039207785.1 Pseudomonas sp.
GTTTGCAGGCCCTGGGCGTCGAGGCAATAGGTCAGTGGCTTGCTGGCCAACAGGTCGCCGCAGCGTTGCAGGTGCACGAGCCGCAACGGCTCGGCGGCCTGGGTGGGCAGGGCCGTAGCCAGCAGCATCAGGGCCAGGCTGGCCAAGGCAACAACGGGCATCGTCGGGTTCCGTGACAGGGCAGGGTAGCTGTGTGACGCTGCCTGGCGCGCATTGGTTCAGCCTATCGTCAGCGCTGGCCAACTGGGCGACTATGCTGCATGGACGCGGCACCACAGCGCGTCCATCGACAGAGGAGGTGGCATGTTCCGCGTGCGTTATACCGTGGTGGTGCTCTGGCTGGTCAGCCTGTCGGTACTGGCCGACCCGCTGCGCATCGGCTTTGGCACCAACAAACCGCCGTATGTATTCGAGGCCGAGCGCGCGGGCCTGGAATATGAGGTGGTGCAGGCGGCGCTGCGCAGTGCCGGCTATGACATGCAGCCTTATTTCGCGCCCATGGAGCGCCTGCACCTGATGCTCGCGCGTGGTGAAATCGACGCCATCACCACCACCAATGAGCAAAGTGGCGTAGCCGCCTATTACTCGGCGGTGTACATCTACTACCACAATGCCGCCGCCGCGCTGGCCTCGCGCCGGTTGCCGATCCACACCCTGGATGACCTGCGCCCGTATTCGATCAGCGCCTTCCAGCGCGCCCGCTTTCTGCTGGGCCCCGAGTACGCGGCATTGGTGAACAACCACCCTAACTATCGCGAAGAGGCCCAGCAGGTGACGCGTAATCGCTTGCTCTACAGTGGGCGTATCGACGTGATCATTGGCGACCCGAAAGTGATCCGCTACTTCAACCGCGAGGTGCTCGATGTGGTGGATATCACCCAGCCGTTGACCTGGTACCAGGTATTCCCGCCCACCGGGTACCAGGTGGGGTTTCGCTATCAGATGCAGCGTGACGAGTTCAATCGAGGGTTGGCGGCCATCCATCACAGCGGCGAGTACGAGGCCATCGAGCGCAAGTACGCCGATTATTAAATGCGTGACGGGGGCAAAGCCTGGGCCATGCAATGACGCCAAACGTTACGCCATCTCGTAGGCTGTGCTACGCGCACCATTGCGATCGACGGCAGACCGCTTGGCGCGCGGAGCGCACCCTACGAGTTCGGAGTTTGTAGTTTCCCGTTGCAATTGCCGCCAGCCGCTGCGGCGTTTTTTTGCCAGTCTTCTGCCCACCAATTTTTCCGGGAGAGGCTGATGCGCTTCAAAGCAGTGGCGGTGATGGGGCTGATGGCCCTTGGCGGGTGGGCAACGGCGCAGGCCGAGGAGAACTTTAGCCAGGCCAGCGAACAGGGCACCTTGCAGGTGGAGTATCTGCTCAGTGATTTGCAGCACCCCTGGGGCATGGCGTTTTTGCCCGACGGCCAGTTGCTGGTAACCGAACGCCCTGGCCAATTGCGCCTGCTGGCCGCTGACTTCAGTCGCAATCAGGTGGTAAGTGGTACACCCGAGGTATACGTCCGCAGCCAGGGCGGTTTGCTCGATGTGGCCGTATCGCCCACCTTTGCCGAAGACCGCTGGGTGTACCTGGCGTTTGCCGAGGCCGGCGATGACAAATTGGCCGGCACAGCGGTAGGGCGCGGCAAGCTGGCGGCCGATAACAGCCGACTGGAGGATTTCCAGGTGATCTTCCGCCAGACCCCCAAGTTATCCACCGGCAACCATTTCGGCGCGCGCCTGGTGTTCGATGGCGAGGGTCATCTGTTTATTACCCTGGGCGAAAACTACCAGCGCATGGCCGCCCAGGAGCTGGACAAGCTGCAAGGCAAGGTGGTGCGCCTGAATGCCGATGGCAGCGTGCCGGCGGATAACCCATTCGTGGGCAAGCCGGGCGCGCGGGCGGAGATCTGGTCCTATGGTCATCGCAATGCCCAGGGCGCGGCGCTCAACCCGTGGACCAATGCGCTCTGGGTGCACGAACACGGCCCGCGTGGCGGCGATGAAATCAATATTCCCCAGGCCGGGAAAAACTACGGTTGGCCGCTGGCCACCCATGGTGTGGATTACACCTTGCTGCCGATCCGCGAAGCCAAGGGCAAGACCGCGCCGGGCACCGAGCCGCCGCACCATGTCTGGGAAAAGTCGCCGGCCATCAGTGGCATGGCGTTCTATAACGCCGAGCGCTTCAGCGGCTGGCAGCACAACCTGTTTATTGGCGCGTTGGGCGACCAGGCGTTGATTCGCCTGGTGCTCAAGGGCAATGAAGTGGTGCATGAAGAGCGCTTGCTCAGCGACAAGCTGGGGCGCATCCGCGATGTG
>JBCECW010000387.1:2323-4534 GCA_039207785.1 Pseudomonas sp.
GGCTACCTGTATGTGCTGACCGACCAGGCTGCAGGCAGCCTGGTGCGTATCGGTCTGGTGCAGTAGGCCGGCTTAGAGATCGACTTCGTCGGTGTTGTCGGTCTCGCTGATTTCGGTTTCGGCCTGGGCGCTTTCTTCGGTTTTTTCCAGGTCGAGCAAGTCAGGCGGCAGCAGCGGCTGGGTGATCACGCTGAAGTCGGTGATCTCGATGGCGCCGCGGCCTTCACCCAGCAGGTGAAAGGAAAACGCCTTGCGGGTTTCCAGGTTGTCGAAACCGAAACTGACCTTGAGCGTCTGCCCAGGCTTGAGGGACGGCAACTCGGGAATCAGCCCCGCCACGTCGCGATCGAACTCCTTGGTTTTCAGCAGCAGCTTGGCCCCTTGCTTGGCCAGGCGCACGGC
Organism: Pseudomonas sp.; assembly: GCA_039207785.1. GTDB lineage: Bacteria > Pseudomonadota > Gammaproteobacteria > Pseudomonadales > Pseudomonadaceae > Aquipseudomonas. The sequence continues at coordinate 2,726 of JBCECW010000387.1, forward strand.
GCGGATGGTCAGGGTGACCTTGGTGTGTGTGCCCTGCGGCAGCTCCAGGTACTGGGCGCCGATCAGGTTGTCGGCCCAGTCGTCCTTGGCCACGGCTTTGAGGCTGATGCGTTCCTGATTGGCAAACTGGTATTGCTGGCCGATTTCGCCGTTGCTTAGCGACTGGTCGAGCAGTGCCGCGCGTGCGCTGATCAGGCGCGCCTGTTTGCCGCTGTCGCGGCCCAGGTATTTGGCCTGGTTAGCGATAAAGCCTTGGCTGGCGTAGCGCCGGCAGATCTGCTGGAAGTCGCACTCGGTAAAGGTGCCCTTGCCGTCGTGTTGGCGCAGCAGGCCGTTGGTGTAGGACATGATTTCCCGGCCGGTGCTGTAATCGCGAAACAGCGAGCGGCCGGACAGGTTGGGCGGCACCTGGAAGTCGAAGTAATCGAGTATCGAGGCCGTCAGGTCGACATGGCCGTACACGCCGCTTTTCAGTTTCGGCAGGCTGGCTTGTTCCGGCGCCAGCACCAGGTTGAAGCCCCAGGCCGAGGCCAGGCGCACATCGTCGATGCCATGGGACTCGTCGGAGGTGACGATTACCAGGGTGTCTTTCAGCACACCCTGTTTTTCCAGGCTGGCGAGGAAGTCGGCGACGGCATCGTCGAGGTAACCGATGGCGGCCTGCTTGGCGTTGGGGTAGCGGTCCAGGTATTCCTGCGGCGCCGAGTAGGGCTGGTGGGTGCCAACGGTGAGCAGGGTGAGCATCCAGGGCTTTTTCGAGCGGCGCAGTTCGCTCACATGCTTGAGCGCGCCCTCGAAGTAGGCCTTGTCGTCCATGCCCCAGGGGAATTCCAGGTACGGCTTGTTCTTGAACCAGCTGCGCCCCAAGGTTTGCTCGAAGCCCATGTGCGGCATGATTTTGTCTTTGGCCATGAAGCGCAGGCCCGCGCCTTGCAAAAAGCTGGTGCGAAAGCCCTGGTCGCGCAGTTGCGCGGGCAGGCATTGCAGGTTGCGGGTGTTGCTGTTGAGCAGTTCCAGGCCTTTGGGGGTACCGCTGTCGAGTTTGCTGTAGTCGCCGCAGAGCATGGCGTAGAGGCCACGGATGGTCTGGTGGCTGTGCAGCACATAGTCGGGAGTGTTCATGCCGCGCTCGGCCCATTGGCTCAGGCGTGGCATCAGGTCCTGTTGATAACTGCTGTGCAGGGCCTGGCGGTCGGCGGCGATATAGGCGCCGGGAATACCTTCCAGGGTCACGATCAAGACGTTCTTTGCCTGGCCTTTGCCGGCGAACAGCTTGGCGCCGTTGAGGTCGAGCTGGCTAAGGCCGGCGATATCGGGCTTGGTGTCGGGGGCGTCGTCGTCGAGCCAGGCTTCCAGGCGTTGTTGTCCGCTATTGAAAGCTTCGGCGAGCAATTTGTGTGACAGGTTGAACTGCTTCCACTGCACCGCTTCGCTGGGCGCCAGGTATTGGCCACTGGCATGCAGCCCGGCAAACAGCAGGGGCAGGGCGAAGGTGTAGCGCGGCAGGCGCTGGGCAGTTGGCTGGCGGCGTACCAGCAGGTTGGCCAGCAGGCCAAGGGCCAGGCCGGCGGCCAGCAGCGGGTATGTCAGGCCGCCACCGGCGGTGGAATGGCCGACGAACTGCGGGTCGGTGAGGTACTGCAAGTCGCTGACTTCGGGCATGCGCCCAACGGCGCCCACCAGTTCGGCGGTGCTCAGGGTAAACAGGCTCCACACCAGCAGCACCGGCAGGCTCAGCCAGAGCGGGCGGTTGTGTAATACCAGGAGCAGGAAGGTGCCGATGGCCAGGTCGGACAGATAGCCAAAACC
>JBCECW010000388.1:0-603 GCA_039207785.1 Pseudomonas sp.
GCGCCTGGAGGTGCCAGACATCCTCGATGAAGCCGCCGCGCCGCTCGCCGATCTCAATGAGCGCCTGGCCGAGGCCCGTCGGCAATCGCAGGAAAGCGCCTTGCACCTGGTGCTGGGCCTGCTGTTCAGCCTCAATCGCAGCGCCATGACCTTACTCGAAAGGCAACGGGCGCTGCAAAGTCTCAGCGAAGAGTACCGCCACTACGCCGAGGCCTATCGCCACGGCGGCACCCCACCGATGCTGTTCGTGCGCTTCTGCGCAGAAATGGCCATCGGCTTCAAGCACCTGCTGCTACAGATTCTGCAAGGCCGGCAACCGTCGCGCCCGCACCTGGCCTGGTGCCTGTATATGGCCCAGCACTTTCTTGCGCAAAGCCTGTTGCGCCATTACCAGCTCTACCAGGAACCGCCCGCCAGCCTGTGGCGCGACAGCCACCTGCTGTACTGGATTGGCGAACACCAGGAATGCCTCGACGAACCGGTGGCCGCCGCCTTCTACCCGCTGCCGGCCAGCACCCTGCGCGGCCTCTACCAGCAGATGCTGTTGTTGACCCTGAGCAACCCTTTCCATCTGGCCGAAGGCGAAAGCCCGCAGCTGTTCAG
>JBCECW010000388.1:613-4525 GCA_039207785.1 Pseudomonas sp.
CAACCTTGCCTGGCCTTCGAGCAGCCGGTACAAGGCGACCCCACCTACCTGCGCCGCTTTGAGTTGGGCGCCCTGCTGGTGGCCCTGCATGAACCGGCGCCGCTGCAAACGGATCAAGAGCGCGAGCTCCTGCAGCGCGTGCGCCATCACTGGATGGGCCGCCAGCAGCGTCGCCATGAACGCTCTGACCAGGTAGGTGATTGCAGCCTGGTGGTCGGCCTGCCGGCTATCCATGCACAACTGCTGGAGCATCGGCCCGGCCACTGCGCGGCGCAGATGCTCGACACCAGCCCCGGCGGCGCACGCCTGCTCTGCCATGTCGACCAGGGCCGTCTCCTGCCCGTTGGCCAGCTTGTTTTGTTGTTGAGCAATAGCGGTACGCCCACCCTTGCCCTGCTGCGCTGGCGCCACCAGAACGCCGATGGCCTGCATCTGGGCCTGCGTTACCTCAAGGGCCTGCCGCGTCCGGTTTGGCTGCGCCGCAGCCCCAGCACGCAAACCCATCCCGGAGTGCTGCAAAGCACACCGGTGGCCGGGGGCGGCTGGAACCATGGGCTGTGGTTGCCCAACGGCCAGTTCAGCACCGACGAAAACCTCTGGCTGCAATTGGTCAGCGTCAACAACCAGGCCGCCCTGCCCCTGCCTGCCGCGAACCTGGAAACCCCCTCGGTCAGCCGCCATCCGCTAAAGCTGGCCTAAAGGTCAAAACTGCGAGACCGATCACGTAGAGCGGCGCCCAAGCGCACAGTTTGCTAGTACCGGCGTGCCTATAATCGCGCCCATTCGCCGTCTAGCTTCACGCTAAAAAACCACCTAATTCTAAAATCAGCCCGGAAGCCACCATGTCCCAAGCCCACGACAAGCTGATCGGCCCAGTGCCATCGCGCATTTCCGACAGCGCCCGCCTGGCCGTTACCGAATACGACGGCAAAGTCGCCGACTTCAATGTCGCCGCCTGGCTGCAACTGCCTGGCCTGGCCAACTTGCCGGTGTCGTTGCTGATCAACTATCGCGATGGCAGCGCACGCCGTGAGGTGCTGGTGGACCACGGCAAGGTCAACGCCCAGGGCAAGATCCTGCTGTCGGGCATCGGTCGTCTGCCGGTCAAACACAAGATCGAGGATATGCAGGTCAGCCTGCGCTCGGCCGTGCCGGCCACCAGCCTGGTGGTGGAAGAGTTGTTTGTGCAGGCCGTGGAAGTGGCCGTGTCGCAGAGCCAGAAAGCCCTGGCTTGAGGTCAACCGGCTGGACCCGAAAACCCCGCGCACTGTCGCGGGGTTTTGCATTTACAGGCCGCTGCAGGTAACCCGCTGCGGTGCAAAGTCCGTCTCGCCTTCTTCAACAGCGGCGGCCGTTGGCGGCACCAGTGACTCGGGCCAACGGGCGAAGGTCAGGCCGGTAATGCGGTTAAGGCCTTCCAGCGCCTGCTCTGGATGACTGTGCTGCAAGGCAACGACGGTGCCGTGCTTTTTTGCGGTGAAGTTATTGGGCTTACTCATAGCACCCGGATTCCTTGGGCTAATCCCTGGCTGGCAGTTTGATAGCAATCTGCACAGGAGAGAGCCAAAAGCGTGCCAAGTGAGTAAAGGTCGATTTAGTGGGCTGTAGCCCTCAGCACACCCTCGTATCCCGCAGCCCAACGCGCAAACTGACGTTTTTTGTCAGTGCGTGCTTGCCTCACTGTCCGCACTGCTGTGCAACCACTGCAACAGGCTCGCGCCGAACAGCTCGGCATGTTCCTGGTACAGCGCGTTCAGCGCGGCATGCAGGCCTGGGTACCAGGCTTCATCCATCTGCGTGGGCAACTGCTCCAGACGCGGCAGCGGCCAGGGGCTACGCAGCAGCAACTGATGCAGGCTGTATTGGCCCAGGTCGCGGCACAGCACCCAGCCACCGCCGCTGGCCCGGCAGATCAGCAATTCGCTTTCGAGAAACTCGACGATCTCGTCCCACTCGTCCTCGGGCAAACGCCAGCCCAGCCCATGCACGTCGTCCAAGCGCAGCACCTCGCCGCGCACCTGGGCATCGTGAAACATGCGCAGCAAGCCCAGCATCACCAACAACCGCGGCAACGCGCGGCGCCGCCAGTGGCGCGACGAACCCAGGTTGCAGGCCAGCTCGGCGCCGAACAGCACGATCAGCCACGAAAGGTAAATCCACAGCAGAAACAACGGTACCGTGGCAAACGCGCCGTAAATCAGCTGGAACCCCGGAAACAGCCGTACGTACAAACCAAACAACGCCTTGGCCACCTCGAACAGCACCGCAGCAAATACCCCGCCCAGCAGCGCATGCTTGAGCGGCACGCGGGTATTGGGCACCGAGGCATAGATCAGGGTGAAGGCCGCCACGCTGGACAGCAGTGGCGTCAGGCGCAGCATCAGCTTGGCGCCAATCAGCGCGTCCGGCCCGGAAATCAGCGACAGCGAGGTGATATAGGTGCTGACCACAAAGCCCACACCCAGCAGCAACGGACCCAGGCTGAGAATCGCCCAATACAGCAGAAAGCTGGAAATACCACGACGCGGCTGACGCACCCGCCAGATATTGTTTAGCGCCTTTTCCACCGTCACCAACATGGCAAAGGCGGTGACGGCCAGAAACACCACACCAATCCACGTCAGTTGCCGCGCCTGGGTGGTGAAGTTGGCCAGGTACTCCTGCACCATCTCGCCAGACGCCGGCAGGAAGTTATGGAAGATAAAGTGCTGGATCTGCTCGCCCACTCCGGAGAACGCTGGCACGGCCGAGAGCATGGCAAAGGTCACGGTCATCATCGGCACCACCGCAAACAGGGTGGTGTAGGTCAGCGCGGCCGCGCTGTTGGGGCCATGGTCGGCCAGAAAGCGCCGCAACAGAAAACGCCAGAATTCCACAAAATCATCGAAACCTTGGCGCATGCGCACTCCCTTGTTAACTAGTAAATCGCCGCTAGAACACGCTGCGCTGTTCAGACCAGGCGGCCGACGCGGGTAGAATAGCCGCCACCCTAGGCAAGATGCGATACGCACATGACCGACCTGACGCTTTATCACAACCCGCGCTGCAGCAAATCCCGCAGCGCGCTCGAGCTTATCGAAGCCCGCGGCTTGCAACCCACCGTTATTCGTTACCTGGAAACCCCGCCCAGCGCCGCCGAAATCAGCGCCCTGCTCGGCAAGCTGAAGCTGTCCGCTCGCGAGCTGCTGCGCACCGGCGAAGACGAATACAAAACCCTCAACCTTGGCGATGCCAGCCTTAGCGATGCCGAGCTGATCGCCGCCATGGCCGCGCACCCGAAACTGATCGAGCGGCCGATTCTGGTGGTGGGTGAGCGCGCCGTTATCGGTCGCCCACCCGAGAACGTGCTGGAGCTATTGCCATGAGCCAGCCGTATATCCTGGTTCTTTACTACAGCCGCAACGGCGCCACCTTGGACATGGCCAAGCAGATCGCCCGTGGCGTGGAAATGGCCGGCCTCGACGCCCGCCTGCGCACCGTGCCCGCCATCTCCACCGAATGCGAAGCCGTGGCCCCGAGCATTCCCGCCGACGGCGCGCTATACGCCAGCCTCGACGACCTGAAAAACTGCGCCGGCCTGGCCCTGGGCAGCCCGACGCGCTTCGGCAATATGGCCGCGCCGCTCAAATACTTTCTCGACGGCACCAGCAGCCTATGGCTGACCGGCGAGCTGGTGGGCAAACCCGCCGGCGTGTTTACCTCCACCGCCAGCCTGCACGGCGGCCAGGAAAGCACCCTGCTGTCGATGATGCTGCCGTTGCTGCACCACGGCATGCTGATCGCCGGCCTGCCCTATAGCGAAGCCGCGCTGCTGGAAACCCGTGGCGGCGGTACGCCCTACGGCGCCAGCCACCATGCCGGTGCCGACGGCAAGCGCGAGCTCGACCCGCACGAAATCACCCTGTGCCGCGC
>JBCECW010000389.1:0-4523 GCA_039207785.1 Pseudomonas sp.
GCGTTTTCCCGTTCGAGCAAACCCAGGCGCCCCAGCTCGCAGGAGGTGGTGATATCCAGCGCCGGCAAATGCTCGCGCAAATAGGCGGCGACCTGCTGCTCGGCCTCGCCGTTTACCGTAGAAAACGGCGCGCTAATGGCAACGGCCTGGATCTCGTCAGTTCGCAGCGCGGCCACCAGCGCCACCAGTTCGGCCTCTCGTAGCGGCTGGGTTTGCTGGCCGTCGTATTCATGCCCGCCATGCAGGCCATAGAAACGCCCGCCGAGCACCTCGCGGATATCCTCCGGCCAGGCCGAGAATGGCGGCACCGCCACCCCGGCCGGCATACCGATACGCACGGCGGCGGTACGGCTGAGGTGCCGGCGCTCGACCACCGCATTGGTAAAGCTGGTGGTGCCAATCACCACGCTGTGCAGGGCGTTGCGGTCGATGGCCGCCTGCTCCAGCACCTGTTGCATGGCCTGTTGCACGCCCAGGGTGACGTCGGCCGAGGTCGCGGCCTTGTGGGTGGCCAGAATACGCTGGCCGCAAATAATCACGGCGTCGGTGTGGGTACCACCGACATCTACACCAAGTTTCATAGACAGTCCTGCATAACCCGCTGCCCGTTGGCAGCGGGTCGTTGGAAAAGGGACGTGGGCTTAGGCCAGTTGACGCAGGGCCAGGCGGGCCTGGCATTGGCGGATTGCCAGGTACACGACGGCAGCGACCAGAATCGAATCGCAGGCCGGCACCCAGGTCAGGTGCAGCACGTCCTGGCTGGTCAGCACCGACACGCCGATCCCCAGTGCCCAGGCCACCATGGCCGGCACATTGAGCAGGCCGTTGGCGCGCTCGGGCAGCAGGTGGTCGATGACAAAGAAAGCGACGATGGGCGAGAACACCACACCCAGGGAAAAGATCATGTCCATAAAGTGGCTAAGCACGCCCACCAGGCTCAGGGCCAGGCCCAGCAAGCCGCAGACGATCGACAGCTTCCATTCGGCCACCCGCGGAAACAGCGCGGCCATGCTCAAGGCACAGCCATAGAGGTTGACCGCATTGCCAATCAGGCTGGAGACAATCACCAGCACAAAGGCGGAAAAGCCCAGGCCCGAGGCGTACATGATCTGCACCAAGTCTTGCTCGCCGGTTTTCAGCGCGGCCACGGCGCTGCCGATATACACCAGGGTCGAAACCAGCAGAAACGGCTTGAACGCTGCCACCACGGCATCGCGGCGATTACGGCCAAAGCGGCAGCTATCGGGCATCACGATGGCGCCGACAATAAAACTGCCCACCACCGCCGATACCCCGGCACCGATGCTGGTGTTGCCGGTGGGCGCGGCGGCGAGCAGGGCGTCGAGGCTGGTGTGGGCGACCACGTCATACACCAGCACACCGAAGGCAATGATCAGGAACGGCAGCAGCAGGGTGGAAAGAAACTGCAGCGACTTGAAGCCGAAAATGGTCGAAGCGGTCATCAGGGCGCAGCCGCCAATCAGAAACACCGGCCCCTGCAACTCCCAGCCCACCAGTTCCTTGAACACGCCTTGGGCGGCGTCGTTGAACAGCTCGGCGTTCACCGCAAAAAACAGAAACATCGACAACGCCAGGGCCAGGTTGACCACCCGCGCACCCAGCACGCCAAAGGTCTTGTTGATGATCATGTACGAGCTCAGGCGATTTCTCACCCCGATAAACCCCGCCAGGGTGGCGATCACGGCGAGCACCAAGCCACCCAGCACAAAGGCGATGGTGCTATTGAGCAGGCCCATTTCCAGGCCCAGCCAGGCGCCGGTCAACAGGCCGGGCAAGGAGATGGCCAAGGCCGAGTTGACCATGGAAATCTGCCAGCCGGTAAAGAACACACCGTCTGGCACCGGTTCGGTTGCATAGTCTTCGATCAGTGCTTCGAGGCTGATGCCACTGCGCTTGGGGTCTGCCACGGTTACTCACCTTTGTTGTGTTTTTAGTCGGAAGAAGAGCGGGCAAGCCTGTGGCCCTTCTAGCGCCAGAGTACTCACTTGGTGGCGTACTTAATGTCGACCTTGGGGGGGCAAACCGCAGGATCTGGCCAATTGTGCGGCGCGCGGTGAGTTATCTGCCCCAGGCGAAAAATAGTTTAACGGCGGCCTTAATTTCCATGGCCAGGCGGTCGCCTGTAAGTGGTTGGCCTGTCGGTTTATGCAGGCCTTGGGGTTGTACCTCGCGGTCAGCGGGGTGTGGTCGAAGATGCCGCGCGGTACTGCCAGGACGGCAGCCCGCTTTGGAAAACAAGAAGCAAGCATGCGCCAACACACTCGCGTCACCTTTCGCCCTGCCAACCGTATGCAGGTACTGCTGCAGGGCAGCGACGATGTCCTGGGCCTGATCGCCGATATTTCTGCGGGCGGCTTTCGCTTGATGTCCGAACTGCCGATCCTGGTGGGGCAGGTCTATGCCGTGAGCATCGAAGTGCCGATCAGCGCGGCGCGCTTTCGCCTGGTGGATGTTTCGGTGGTTTGCCAATGGTCACGCAAGACCGGGCGCTCGGGGCGTTTTGAACAAGGCTTTGCCCTGCCTGAGGCGGTGCAGGCGTACACCGATCTGGTGGATTCGCTAAAGGCGACCCTGGTGCTTTCACGCAGCCAGAAGGTGTAACGGCTTCGCGAGCAAGCTCGCTCCTACGGGAATGCACAATCTGTAGGAACGAGCTTGCTCGCGAAGCTTTTTCAGCCCAGCGTGCCGAGAATATTCACCGCCACCTTCTCGGGAATCTCGTTTTGCGACAGCACATGCAACCCCGGGCTGAATACCCGCGCATAGCGCGCCAATAGCGGACGCAGCTGCGGCATCACGGTCAGGATCGGCGGGTGGCCGTCCTTGCGCAGTTTCTCTTTTACCACCGGCATGGCGTTCTGCAGCTGGTTCAGCAGGTTGGGCTCCACCGGAATATTGTCCAGGCTCACCGGCCCGGCTTGCTGGGCAATGCTCAGGGCGCTGAGCAGGGTATTTTCCAGGGCGTTCTCCAGCACAAACACCGACACCTCGCGGCGCTCGCCGGCAATTGCGCCGACAATGCTGCGGCGCAGCGCATAGCGCACATCGGAGGCCAGCAGCACCGGGTCCTTGGTGGTTTCGCTGCCTTCGAGCAGGGTGGTGGCGATGGTGACGATATCTTTCAGCGGCACTTCTTCGAGCAGCAACTGGCGGTACACCTTGTGCTGCTGGGTAAAGCTCAGCGCGCCCTTGAGATGCTCGGCCAGCTTGGGTGCCTGCACGGCCAGGCGTTGCAGCAGGTGGTCGACGTCGTCGTGCTTGAAGATTTCCGGCAGGTGCTCGCGCACCACTTTATTCAGGTGGGTGGCAATCACGCTGGCGCAGTCAATCACCTGGTAGCCCAGGTTCAGGGCCCGAGGTTTATCGGCCGGCAGAATCCACACCACCTGCATGCGATAAGCCGGGTCGGTGCCAAGAATGCCGTCGATTTCGCCATAGAGTTCGGCGCCGGGAATGGCCATCAGGCGGTCGGCATGCAGCTCGGCGCCGTCGATCCGTTCGCCATTGATATGGATGTTGTACTGCGCGGCCTTGAGCCGCAGGCTGTCGCGAATCTGCACCTCGGGCAGCAGGAAGCCGAGGCTTTCCGAGAGGGTCTGGCGCACGCCACGTACTCGTTGCGGCAGGGGGGAGCCAGAGGCTTCGTTGACCAGGCCCACCAGCTTGTAGCCGAGGGAAATCGACAGGCGCTCCACCAGCGGAATATCGTCCCAGCCCAGGTTCTGCACGCGCTCCTGGTCCATGGCCTTGCTGATGGCGGCGGTCTGCTCCAGGGTGGCCGCTTCCAGTGGCGGCTCGGCACGGGCCACGCGCCAGGCGATAAAGGCGATCAGCGCGGCAAAGCCGATAAAGGCCAGGTGCGGCATACCCGGCACCAGGCCGAGAATCAGCACAATGCCGGCCACGGTGTACAGCAGCGGCGGCGAGGCCAGCATCTGCTTCTGTACCAGGTTGGTGATTTCCGCCGACTCGTTGACGCGGGTGACGATAATCGCCGCCGCAGTGGACAGCAGCAGCGCCGGAATCTGCCCGGCCAGGCCATCACCGATGGTCAGTAGGGCGTACTGGCGGAAGGCTTCGCCGGCCGGCAGGTCGTACATCATCACGCCGATGGCCACGCCGCCGAACAGGTTGATCAGCAGAATCAGAATGCCGGCCACCGCATCGCCGCGGACAAACTTCGACGCGCCGTCCATGGCGCCATAGAAGTCGGCTTCCTTGGCCACATCGGCGCGCCGCTGCTTGGCTTCGTCCTGGGTAATCAGGCCGGCATTAAGGTCGGCGTCGATGGCCATCTGCTTGCCGGGCAGGGCGTCGAGGGTAAAGCGCGCGGTGACCTCGGAGATCCGCTCGCCACCTTTGGTGATCACCATAAAGTTGATGATCATCAGGATCACGAACACGATCATGCCGACGATAAAGTTGCCGCCAATCACCACCTCGCCAAAGGCCTCGATCACCTTGCCGGCGGCGCCGGTGCCGGTATGGCCGTCGAGCAATAC
>JBCECW010000390.1:0-2057 GCA_039207785.1 Pseudomonas sp.
GCGCAGGTCGAGGGTATCCAGGTCGTTGGTGACGCCGCCCAGCAGCTCATGAATCAAGGCTGTGCCGCTGTCGGGCAGGCCTTCAACCGGATAGCCCTCGGCTTGCAGCGCCCGCAGGATATTCAGCGCGGCGGCCGGGGTATCCAGACCCACACCATTGCCGATACGGCCATCGCGGGTGGGGTAGTTGGCCAGTACCAGGGCGATACGTTTATCGGCGTTGGCCAACCGCGCCAGCTCGACCCAACGGCGCGCCAGGGCGGCGACAAAATCCATCCGCTCGAGGTCGGCTTCGTAACACACCACATCGCTCTGGCTGCGTTCGCTGCGCCAGGCCAGGCCCTTGAAGCTGATGGGGCGGGTGATGATGCGGCCGTCCAGTTCCGGCAGGGCGATATGCATGGCCAGGTCGCGCGAGCCCAGGCCTTGTGGGTTGGCCTGCCAGAGCGGTTGGTTATCCAGGGCGCAGATGGCTTGCAGCACCGGCACCGCGCGGCGGAACGGATGCAGGTTGGGCCGTTCGGGGTTGGACTGGGCAAAGCCGGTGGTGTTGATAATCAGGCGGGCCTCGGCCTGGTCCAGCAGGTTTTCCACCACGGCCAGGCACGCTGCTTCTTTCAAGCTGGCCACGGCGATGGGCAGCGGGTTCAGGCCCTGGGCCGCCAGACGTTCGCAGAAGCTGTGGATAAACGCGGTGTTCGCGGATTGCACATGGGTGCGGTAGAACAGCAGGCCGACTACGGGTTGGCCTTGGCTCCAGTTGCTTTGCCAGTCGCTGAGCGCGGCATTGGCGACATTGGGGTGATACACGCCTACGCGTGGCAGCGCCTGCGGTTCGGCCCAGGCGTAAGCGCCATTGAGCCAGGTGCTGGCCAGGTAATGGAACAGTTGCCGGGCGTTTTCCACGCCGCCTTGGCGCAGGTACTGCCAGAGGCGTTCGGCCTGTTCGGCGGTTACGTTACCGAGGGCAGTCAGTTCCGGGTCAGGGCTGTCATCGCCCGGCACCAGAATCAGCGTGGCGCCGGCCTCGGCCAGTTGCACCAGGCGTTCGATGCCATAGCGCCAATAGCTAAGGCCACCATGCACCGACACCAGAATCACCTTGGCGTGTTGCAGCACTTCCTCGACATACAGGTCCACCGAGGCGTGGTTCTGCAACTGCGCGGGGCTGGCCAGACGCAGGCTCGGGTACTCGGCGGGCAATTGCTCGGCGGCGCTGGCCAGCAGCGACAGGTGCGAATCGCCGGTGCAGAGGATCACGATGTCCGCAGGCGTCTGGGCCAGATGGGCAATGCCGTCAGCCGGGACAAAGCCGCCGGGTTGGGTGCGCAGTAAATGCATGGCTTACGCAGTCTCTGCGCTTTGCATCCCTCGCCCGCTTGCGGGAGAGGGACCGAGGGAGAGGGGCTGTTGATCTTCAGTAGTTTGAAAAACCGCGCTTAATAGCGGCCCTCTCCCCAGCCCTCTCCCGCAAGCGGGAGAGGGGGCATAAGCGAAGCGCGTGATACTCACGCCAACGCCGTACGCAATTCGTTGCTGATCGCCGCCTGGTCCAACTCCTGGCCAATGATCACCAGGTGGCTGCTGCGGGCCTCATCGCCTTTCCATGGGCGGTCGAAGTGTTTGTCGAAGCGCTTACCCACGCCCTGGATCAGCAGGCGCATCGGCTTGCCGGGGATGGCGGCAAAGCCCTTGATCCGCAGTACGCCATGGCGTTCCACCAGGCCATTGAGGGCGCTAAGCAGCAAAGCTTCTTCCACTTCGGGCAGCTCGACCGAGAAGGAGTCGAACTCGTCGTGGTCGTGCTCTTCGTGGTCTTCCAGGTCGTGGTGGGTTTTGCGGCTGTCGATATGCAGCTCGGTTTCCGAGTTCAGGCCCAGCAATACCGACAACGGCAGCACACCGCTGCGCGCTTCAATCACTTTGACCGCTGGCGGCAACTCTTCGGCCACTTCGGCGCGTACAGCCGCCAGGGCCTCGGCATCCAGCAGATCGGCTTTGTTGAGGATCACCAGGTCGGCGCTGGCCAGTTGGTCGGCAAACAGCTCGTGCAGCGG
>JBCECW010000390.1:2157-4521 GCA_039207785.1 Pseudomonas sp.
TGAGGATCACCAGGTCGGCGCTGGCCAGTTGGTCGGCAAACAGCTCGTGCAGCGGTGATTCGTGGTCCAGGTTGGGATCTTCGCGGCGCTGGGCATCCACCTGGTCGGGGAAGGCAGCAAAGGTGCCTGCGGCTACGGCCGGGCTGTCGACCACGGTGATCACTGCGTCGACGGTGCAGGCATTGCGAATTTCCGGCCAGTTGAAGGCCTGCACCAGCGGCTTGGGCAGGGCCAGGCCCGAGGTTTCGATCAGGATCTGGTCCAGGTCGCCACGGCGCGCTACCAGCTCGCGCATCACCGGGAAGAACTCTTCCTGCACGGTGCAGCACAGGCAGCCGTTGGCCAGCTCGTAGACACGGCCGTTGGCTTCTTCTTCGGTGCAGCCGATGGAACATTGCTTGAGGATTTCGCCGTCGATACCCAGCTCGCCGAACTCGTTGACGATCACCGCAATACGGCGGCCCTCGGCGTTATCGAGCATATGGCGCAGCAGGGTGGTTTTGCCGGCGCCGAGAAAGCCGGTGACGATGGTGACGGGAAGTTTGGCCAAGCTTTTCATCGGTGCAGCCCTGTGTGATACGAGCGAAATCGGATCGGCGGGCAGCGGCGAGGACTGCGGCGAGCAGGTGCTCGGCCCAGGCATTCGCTACCGGATCACCCCGCCCGGTTATGGAATTTTCTCGAGGCAGGTCTCCTGGCTTGCGACGTGTCCTGATGGCAGGGCATTTTCTTCGCCTTCCCGCTGTTCGCAGTGGCATTGGAAGAAATTACGTCGTTCACAGTTGCGGGGGCAGCCGCGGCTTGGCTGCTACAGCAGCACCGCGTTCCCTCTTAGCTCTGGCGCAAAAAACGCAGAGAACCTCGAAGCCAGCAAGGCTACGCAGTGGCGCGGGATGGGTCAAATTCAGCGGCCGGCAAAAGCAACGTCAGCGTTGACCTTTACCCACGAAAATGGTGTCCTTGCGCGCTGTTTCAGGTGTCTTGCGTCGTCGTGCGCAAGGTGAAACGGGAAGTCGGTGCGCCCTCTGGTCAAGGCCAGGCTGGTTAGTCCGACGCTGCCCCCGCAACGGTAGGCGCAGGTTGAAGCCCTTCAACTGCGTGAGCCCGGAGACCGGCCTGAATGCATACCTATAGGCAAAACCCGCGGTGGGCGGGCGCAAGCCGGAAGTCTGAATGCGCGCGCATTCGGCTCCTCGTGCGTTCCCTTCTGCTACGTTTTCATTTCCAGTTCAGAGGGAACGGTCATGTCCAGTAGCACCCTTACACATTCTGCCGAGGCCAGTGCCTCGCTCTCCCAACGCCTGGTTTTGGCGATTGGCGCCGGCCTGCTGGGCGCTGTGCTGGTGTATTTCGCCGGCTTCTCGCATATCGAGGCAGTGCATAACGCGGCCCACGATACCCGTCACAGTGCTGCGTTTCCGTGCCACTAAGGGGTAGCTGCGATGATTAAGCGAGTTGCGCAAACCGCCGGTTTTTCCGGCCTGTTGGCGGCCCTGTTTCTGACCCTGCTGCAAAGCTTCTGGGTGGCGCCGCTGATTCTTCAGGGCGAAACCTTCGAGAACGCCGAGCCTGCCGCGGAGCAAGTGGTGGCCGAGCACAGCCATGAAGCCGGTGCCGCTGCCCACGAACATGAACACAGCGCCGAGGCCTGGTCGCCGGAGGATGGCTGGCAGCGCGTGCTGTCCACTACTGGCGGCAACCTGGTCGTGGCCGTGGGCTTTGCCCTGATGCTGGCGGGCCTGTATACCCTGCGCGCCCCAGGCCGTACCCGTGATGGCCTGTTCTGGGGCCTGGCCGGTTTTGCCACCTTCTGCCTGGCGCCGTCCCTGGGCTTGCCGCCAGAGCTGCCGGGTACCGCCGCCGCTGATTTGCAGCTGCGTCAGTACTGGTGGATTGGCACCGCCACTGGCACCGCAGTCGGCTTGGCGCTGCTGGTATTTGCCCGTCACTGGGCGGTGAAAGTCGTGGGCGCGGCGCTGTTGGTGGTTCCCCATGTGATTGGTGCGCCGCAGCCGGAAGTGCATTCCAGCCTGGCCCCCGAGGCGCTGGAGCATCAGTTTATCTGGGCGTCGTTGATCACCAACGCGCTGTTCTGGTCGGCCCTGGGCCTGCTGAGCGCGTGGCTGTACCGTCGCTTCAGCGGCAGCAACGCGGTTTAATCCACCGCCGCTGCGCATAAACCCGCTGCGGGGCCTGGCCCTCAGCGGGTTTTTTCTTTTCTTTTGCAGGCGTTTTTTTGTGCCCATTGGTCCGCCCTATATCGCTGGAATCGGTTGTCGCGCTGGCTGCAGCGCGGCCGAGTTGCGCCAGCTGCTCGAGCAGACGCTGAGCGACCGGCGCTGGGACATGACCTATCTCGGCATG
>JBCECW010000391.1:0-4520 GCA_039207785.1 Pseudomonas sp.
TGATGTCCTGGAGCGGGTGGCGTTGGAACACGGGCACTTCGCGACGACGGCCACCCTGGGGCAACGGCGCTTCACTTTCCACCGCACCGTCGCCGGCCAGCGCGACACCATAGGCGGGCAGGGCGAGGTAGAAGGGTTTTGTGCTGAGCGCCGCATAAGCCTGAGCCCAGCGCAGCGCTTGCTGGGGATCGAACAGCCCATTTTCTGGACGGCTAACGGCATGTACTTGCAGCACCGAACTGTCGACGTTCTGCAGTACCTGGACCAACGCCGGGCTACCCAGCCAGGCGGGCAGGGCGGTGATGCTCAGGGGCAGGTCAGCGGGCACTTGCGTGCGCAGAGTTTGCAAAAAAACGGCATAGGCGCCGAGGCGGCGCTCGGCGCAGTCATGGTCGATTTCCACGCCGCGCAGGTTCAGGCCGCTGGCTTGCCAGGTGTGCACCAACGCCTGGATTTTCTGACTGACGGCCGCGCTGTCCAGGCTGGGTAACTGCCCGTCGAGGCGGATAACGGCGATCAGCGGGCGGCCATCCTGGCGCAGTAAGTCGTTGTCGATACGCGCTGTTATCCAGCCTTCGCCGGGGTGGGCCTGGGCGGCCAATACGCGCAGGGTAGAGAAGTCTTTACGGCTGTCGGCCAGCGCCTGGGCGTGTTCGGCGCGCCATTGCCGCTGCCAGATATACACCTGCTGATCCAGCACGGCGGCAGGCGGCGCTTCGCACCCGGCTATCAGCAGCAGGGGCAGCAGGCTAAGCAGAAAATACCGAAGCGGAACTGGGGCGGGCACAGGTCTGTGGCTCGGAGCAGGGCGGCAGCGGGGCATGGTGCATCAGCGCCGGCGGCGTGCCAAGCCTACCGGTCGTCCGAGGGTTGTTTGACAGCCTGTTAGCTGTCACCAAAGCTGCAAGAGCGTTTAAAAACAACTGACTGCGGAGCGCAGACATGGATAAGCGACTGCTTGGCAAGGTTTTGACTCTCGCAATTCTCAGCGGCGTAAGTGTCGCTGCCCAGGCCGACCAGGCCGGCGGCGGTGGCTGCGGCTGGGGCAATATGCTGTTCGAAGGCCAGCGCGGTCTGGCCCCTCATCTGCTGGCGACCACCACCAACGGCACCTCGGGTAATGCCACCTTTGGCCTGACCTCCGGCACCAATGGCTGCGACTCCCACGTAAAACTCGGCTACGGCGGCCGTTCGCTGCTGGCCATGAATGGCATGCTCGACTCCATCGCCGAAGATATGGCCCAGGGCCAGGGTGAAGCGCTGGACGCCTATGCCACCCTGCTGGGTGTGGAAAAAGGCGACCGTGCGCATTTCGCCCAGGTCACCCACGCCAACTTCGCCACCATCTTCACTAAAGCGGATGTCACCAGCGAGCAGGTGCTGGCCAATACGCTGGATGTGATGAGCAAAGACACGCAACTGGCGCGCTACGCCAAACAACCGGTGTAGCAAACTCAACTGCCCTTCACCCCTCTCCCGCCTGCGGGAGAGGGGCTGAACGCGGAAATAAAAAAAGGCTGGTACTTCTACCAGCCCTTTTTTTGCCTGCGATTTATTACAACGGTTTAGGCGGCGTTGGGGTGAACGAGGTGGTAAAGCCACCCCCCGGTTGCGGAATTACCTTGATATACAGGGTGGAGCTTTGCCCCAGGCCGCTGCCGCGGTTGACGTGCTCGGCCGCCTCGCCCGTTACCACCTGCGTGCCGTGCAATGCCTTCAGGCTGGTGGCGTCGTTGACGGTGTAGGTCTTCACCTTGCCGTCGGCGCCGCGCACATTGACCTCCACCGGGTTGGTCTTCAGCGATGCCTGGTCCGCCTTGTTCGGGCTATTGAGCTTGGCCAGCGCATTCTTCAGCTCCGTACCGGTGGTGGCGGCGGTCATATGGCGGGCGTTGCTGTCCTTGAGGATCTTGCTGCCATCCACGGTGTCGACCGCGCCCGCCGCATTGCCGGGACCTTTTACCGTCACATCGTCGTTTACCTGCTTGGCTGTGGCGGTCTCGATGGTGACATCGTTGGTCACCCGGTTGGCGGTGGGGGTATCGATCGTCACATCGTTAGGCACATGCCGGGCGGTGGGGGTATCGATCGTCACATCGTTGGGCACATGCCGCGCGGTAGGAGTGTCGATGGTGACGTCGTTGGTCACCCGTCGGGCCGAAGGGATATCGATGTCGACATCGTTGGTGACGTGGGTGGCGGTCGGGATATCAACCTCCGCTGCCGTCTTGTTCTTTTTCTTTTTCATGGCGGGCAGCGCCAGCTCGATCTTGATATCGGTGCCGGCCACTTTATCGTCGCGGGTGACCTCGGTCATCTTGCCGGCATCCTGGTTCAAGGTGCCGACGATACCGCCGCCCACGCTGATGCCGCCCTCGGACTGGGGCGCCCCCTCTGCTGGTTTGCCCGTGCCGATCTGGATGGTGCTGTGCTGGGTAGCTTCGTACTTCACCTGGTCCACCCGGCCCGCTTCAACCACCACGCTCGGTACGCCGCTTTTGCTGATACCACCGCCGCCACCGCCGTAGCCCCCATCCTTGTCACGCGAATCGGCCAGATCGGCCACGGTCAGGGTGCCGTCCACGCGGTACGAGCCCTGGCCCGAGGTATTGATAATGTGCGCGCCGGTCAGGTTCTGGTTACCACCCACGTGCAGGTTCATCGAGCCCGCCTGGATGCCCGATTGCACAGCAGTCAGGTCGCTCTTGTCGTAGTCCTTGCCACCGGAGGCCGAGGCGCTGCCGGTCGGCACGATACCCAGGGTGGAAATCGCCACGCCGGCACCAACACTCCAGCTGCCGCGCTCGTGTTCCATGTTGTAGTTATCTTGCTTGGAGGTGATGGTTTGCGTGCCGCCAATGGCGTAGTCCAGATGGCCGGCATCGATATTGGCGCCCTCCATCAGGTGATCGCCCTTGGCCTTGATCGTGACGTTCGCGCCACTGATCAGGCCATTGGTATAGCTGGTCGAGCTCTCTTCGGTGCGGTCATGGCTGCCATCGGCGCCCACCGAGGCACCGACACCCGAGCCCATCGGTCCGGCGCTACCGGCCACTGTCAGGCCGGCGTTGTAGATGTCGATACTGGCCTTGGCGCTGCCGCTGGTTTTGGCCGCGCGCTGGTTGATGGCGCCGGCCGAGTCCAGGGCCACCTTGCCGCCCTGGATATTCACCCCGTTCAAGTCGATATCGCCCTTGGTGGTGGTCAGGCTGATATTGCCGCCGATCTGGTTGATATTTTCGCTCTTCTGCTCGGACTCGTTGCGCTCCTTGGTGTGTTTTACCCCGATCGACAACGATGCCCCCACCGTGTCGCCAAACAGCAATTGGGTGACATTGCCTGCCTCTGCCATGGTGGTGAGGGCCGGGTCAATCTTCATGCCGTCGGCGGCTTTGTCCGCGGTCTTCTGGATGTTGTTCGCCACATTGAGGACCGAGGAGTGGGTTTCATGGCTGACGCCAATAAAGGTCTCGTCGCGGCTAAAGGACTGCTTGTGAATGTCCTCGAATTTGGTGCTTTTGATTTCGCTCGCACTGATGGCCAGGGTAGGCATCGCCTCGGTGGCCTTGGCCAGTTCATCGCTACTCATGGCGGCCCGTTGTCCGGCCGTCAGTTGATGGTTGGCATTGATATCGGCGCCACCCAGGTCGAAGGTGCCACCGACGTTCAGCGTGCCGCTCCCCAGGTTCAGTTGAGCATTCTTGTGGGTGGTGGATTGCTGGGTGTCGGTGGTTTTGACGATCTCGATGCCGTAGCGATAACGGGTACCCACGGTGTCGCCACGGTTTTTGTTGGCGCCTGAGGCGGCACCCGCATCCTCGTTTACGTCCTGGTCCGAATGATCCGAATCAGTGCGGGCGGTAGGGCTTTTTTGCGTATCGAAGCGGCTGGCTTCCGACGACACTTCATGGCCGTTGGCGCCAGCGGAGGCGCCGGCTACCAGTTGAATGGTGGTCTGCACTTTTTCGTAGAACGACGCGTCCTTGCCGGCCGCGATCGTGGTGTCGCCTGCCACCTTCACCGCACTGGTGGTGGCATTGACCGCGCCGCCGGTGACATTCCAGTCGCCGCCGACATTGATCGTAAGGTCACTGGCATTGACCGCGTTGCCTTTGGATGTCGCGTTGCCAAAGGTTTCGGTGGTGCTTTGCGCGGCCAGGAAGCCGTGCTCGGTGCTGGCTTTGAAGTCCGAGCTGACCTCGTGGAGGTCGCGCATATTCAGGTTGCCGGCTGCCTGCAGCGAGACATTGTTGGCAATGGTCTGCGCGCCGATCAGATTGAGATCGCCGCCGGAAATCACCCGTACCGAAGCCACCGCGTCCTTGGCCACGGCACCGTCTGCCGATTGCTGCTTGGCTTGCTCGAAAAGGCTTCTGGCGTCGGTCTTGGCTACTTGCGTGGTTGCCGGGGTGGTTTCTGCGGTTGCTGCTCCTGGTGCAGTTGCGTCCTCGGCAGGAGTGGCGGCCGCATTGCCAGCAGTCGCAGCGTCAGCCTCGGGGGTGCTGGCGATGGTGATACCG
>JBCECW010000392.1:0-411 GCA_039207785.1 Pseudomonas sp.
TAGGTGCGGTGCGCCCACTTGAGCGGAATCTGCGAGTCCTTTTCCCCGTGAGTTACCAGAAACGGCACCTTGATCCGGTCCAGTACGCCATCAAGGTGGACGTTCTCGGCAATCGCCATAAAGTCGTCCTGATCCTTGGCGCCCCATACCCAGCGCACATGCGCCCAGTAGTGCGGCACCGGGAAGCTGCCTTCTTTTTCCAGCCGGCGTTTTTGCACGTCACGCCAGTCATGGTTGGCGCCCCACACCACGCCGCAGGCAAAGCGCGGCTCAAAGGCCACCGCGCGCGGGCAGTAGTAGCCACCCAAGGACACGCCTTCCAGACCAATACGCTTAGGGTCGAATTCGCTACGGGTTTCCAGCCAGTCCACCACGCGGCTGGCCCAGTGCTCGCTGTCGAAGCGCGCGGTC